>CAYYDO010000061.1:8498-10589 GCA_964470595.1 uncultured Burkholderiaceae bacterium
CATTTGCGAATGGCACAACTCCCCCGCAAGGCGGCAGGTCCCCGGCCGAACTATTTCGAAGACCCCGCCATCGACAAGGTGCTCTCCATGACCCTGGCACTGGCTGGCGAGGTCGCCGTGCTGCGTGACCGGCTGGATACCGTCGAGCGTCTGCTGGCACGCGGCGAAAAAGTCGCGCCGTCGGTAGTCGATGCCTATCAACCTACGCCCGAGGAAAAACGCGCGCGCGACGACTGGCGCGAGAATTTCCTCGATATCGTGCTGCGCCGGGTCCACCAGGAGAAGGAAAGCCTGGAGGCGATGAAGTCCCAGGTGCAGTACGAAGCCATCGTGCAGGACGTGGCAAAGAACTGAGGCTCAGTCCGTGCTGCCGGTGTGCTGTGATGGCGCGCCGGCAGCGGTCGTATCGCCCTGCGGATGCAGCAGGGTCAGGCCCTGCTTGGGCGCGTTGTCCACCACCAGACGCAGGATCTCCGGCCTCGATGAGTGGCCGCTGCTGTCCACGATGCCCTTCACCCTGCGGATATCCTGCAGGTTGATCTCCGCCGACACCAGTTTTTCTTCCGCACCCGTATGCGGGACCAGCATGTGAATGCCCCACGGGTGAATCACGCTGGACCAGCCACCTCCTGCAGTCATGAAGTCCTGCGGGCCGCAGACCGATTCCATCCATGCGATGGCCTGCGGCGTGACGGTCTCTTCGGCCACGATGACAAAGCACTGGCCGGTGATCGCATGGCTGCGGCACATGGCATCGACCTGCAGATCGAAGATCTCGGCAAAGCCCTTGAGTGTGGAGAGTGCGGGCCAGCTTGCGGCATGGATCTCCTCGTGCTGCAGGATCAGCGCCTGACGCGCCAGATTCATCGTGTGTTCCCAGCAGGCCAGTCCGCCGATGCGCCCCATTGGCGTATCGAATACTGTGAGCGTGGAGCCGTCGCCCTGGCCCCACAGATAGCGCTCGGCATAGGTGGGTTGCAGCTTGCGGTGCTTGCCGAGCAAGCGGCCCTCGGCATCGATGAAGACCTGGGTGTTGTAGGCCGTGCCACCCTCGCGCTCGGAGACACCCAGCACCACGAAGACACCGGCTTGCCGGGCCGCTGCCATGACCCGTGCAATCTCCGGCCCGGGAACGGTGACCGATGCCTCCAGGTAGCGCAGATTGGCCTCGCCCTGGGCCAGGGGCGCATAGCAGTTGAGCCAGTAGGGAAAGCCGGGCACGAAGACCTCGGGAAAGACCAGCAGATCGATACCGTCGCGGCCGGCCTGCTCGATCCAGGCGCAGGCCTTGTCGATGGTGGCCTGGGTGTCCATGAAGACGGGTGCGATGTGGGCGGCGGCAACGCGCAGGGTCGAAGTGGCGCTCATGATGTTTTCTCCTGATGTGTGGCTGCGCGATCGCGCAGTTCGCGTTTCAATACCTTGCCGGCGGCATTGCGGGGCAGGGCGGCGATGGTCTCGAACGCCCTGGGCATCTTGTAGCCGGCGAGCGATTCCCGGCAGAAGGCTTCGAGATCCGATGCCTCGGCCTGCATGCCCTCGCGCATCACCAGCCATGCCTTGGGCGATTCGCCCCAGTAGTCGTCGGCAACGCCCACCACGGCCGCCTCGGCCACCGCGGGGTGGCGCACCAGCACCTCCTCGATCTCGCGCGGGTAGATGTTGACGCCGCCGCTGATGATCACATCCTTCTTGCGATCGACGATATGGATGAAACCTTCCTCGTCGCGCATCGCCAGATCGCCCACGCTCACCCAGCCATCGCGGAAGGCCTCGCGGGTGGCCTCGGGCTGACGCCAGTAGCCATTGAACAGATAGGGCGAGTGACTGAACAGCTCACCCACCTCGCCGGGTCCGACCTCGCGCCCCTGTTCATCGCGCAGCGAGATCATGGTCATGGGGAAGGCCTGCCCCACGCAGCGGGTCTTGCGCAGCTGATCGGCGGGCCGGATGTTGCTGACGATGCCGGCCTCGGTGCTGCCATAGGTTTCATGCAGGATGGTGCTGCCAAAGAGCGCGACGATTTTTTCCTTCGTGGCCTGGGGCAGCGGTGCGGCATTCGAGATGATAGTCTTGCGTGGTGGAAACGTC
>CAYYDO010000062.1:0-3442 GCA_964470595.1 uncultured Burkholderiaceae bacterium
CGAGTTGGTGAGGATTTGCGCAATCGCATCTTTGGCAGCCGGGCTTTTTTCACGCTCACATGAATCTTGGCACGCTCATGGAGCGTGTCGGTCAGCCCGAGGCCGCACTGGCGGCCTGGGCCAGTCTTACTGCACTCGATGATGCAGCTCAGGGAGAAGCGCGCAGATTTCTTGTCCTGGCCTTGAACAACAGTGGCCGGCTTCTGGAAAACCTCAAGCGCTATGCCGAGGCCGAAGTATTGTTAACCCGCAGCCTGAACCTCGACCCCGAGCAGCCGAGTGTTATCCATCACTGGGTACACCTGCGTCAGAAGCAATGCACGTGGCCGATCTATAAAGGTTTTGCAGGCATTACTCCGGAGCGCATGCGGCAGGCCACTTCCGCATTGGCCATGCTCGATGTGACAGACGAGCCTCTCGCGCAGCTCGAGGCAGCGCGACGCCACGTACAGGAAAAGATCGCCAGCGGCCTTGCGCCGCTGTGCAATCCGGTGGGATATGGTCATCGGCGCCTGCGTCTGGGCTATCTGTCGTCGAATTTCTGCATGCACGCGGTGTCGTTGCTCATGGCTGAAGTATTCGAGTTGCATGACCGTCGTTCCTTCGAGGTCTTCGGATTCTGCTGGAGTCCGGATGACGGAAGCGATCTCCGGAAACGGGTGCTGAGCGGCTTTGATCATCACCTTCCGATCGGTCAACTCTCGGATGCCGAGGCTGCGCGTCTCATCCGCAGCCACGAGATCGATATCCTGATCGATCTGCAAGGTCTTACATCGGGAGCGCGCCCGGACATTCTGGCGCATCGGCCCGCACCTGTTCAGATCGCCTATCTCGGTTTCCCTGGCACGACCGGCATGCCGTTCATGGATTATGTGCTGTGCGACCGCTATGTGCTGCCGCCGGACCAGGCAGCGAACTTCACCGAAAAGCCTCTGTACATGCCCGAGGTATTTCAGGTTTGCGACCGGCGCAGACCGGTTGGAGATACTCCAAGCCGTGCGTCCTGCGGCTTGCCCGAGGGTGCCGTGGTGCTGTGTGCATTCAACAACAACCACAAGTTCACGCCAGAGATGTTCGGTGCATGGATGCGCATCATGTATGCCACGCCCAACAGTGTGCTGTGGCTTCTCGCCGACAACCCGTCCGTGCCGCCACATCTGCGTCAGGCAGCCCAGTCATTCGGTATCGATCCCGCCCGACTGATATTCGCCACGCGGGTCATGCCCGCCGATTACCTTGCGCGTTACCGGCTGGCAGATGTTTTTCTGGATTGTTTTCCTTTCAATGGCGGTACCACGGTCAACGATGCTCTCTGGATGGGTCTGCCGGTCGTCACACTCTCGGGACGCTCCTTTGCCTCACGCATGGCGGGCAGTCTTCTGAGCAGTCTTGGTCTTCACGAATGCATCGCCGATCAGTTGTCCCACTATGAGGCGATTGCCATTGAACTGGCTGCGAACCGTGAGAGGCGTTCGGGAATTCGCGAGCGCTTGGCATCGGCCCGTCAGACGGCAGCTCTTTTCCGCACGGATCTTCAGGTACGCCACTTCGAATCCCTGTTGCTCGGGCTGCCCATTGCCACGCAGAGCCTCCCGGCTCTGACGCCTGCACCGACGACCGAGATCCTCAATTTCCGTGTCGATACCTCATGGGGCATCTCCGACCCCGTGCGCTTCTCCGAACTCATGTCGCAGGCGACACGTCTCGTGTCGCCGGGTCACTACCTCGGCGATAACCTGTTTGTCTGGGGTCGCAACAACTCTCTTTTCGAGGATCAGGCGTTTCGCAAGGCATGGGAGAGCAATCAGCTCAATCCAGCTGATCAGGCAATTGCCTGGAGGCGCTACATTCTTGCCTGCGCGGCATATCACTGTGTGCAACTGCCAGGTGATTTCGTCGAGTGCGGTGTCTATCTCGGTTCGGGCATCAAGACGGTCATGGACTACATCGGAGGGCCCCAGTTTCCCAGAGCATTCTGGGGTTACGACACCTTCGACAGCAATCCCACCAGTCACCGGTTCGAGGAGCAATCCGAGGGGCTCTATGAAAAGGTGTGCGCCCGTTTTGCCGACTATCCCCAGGTTCGCCTGATCAAGGGGCTCTTGCCTGATTCACTCGCTGGTGCCAGCCCGATTGAAATTTCATACCTGCATATCGACCTGAATTCGGCAAAGTATGAGATCGCGGTGCTCGATGCCCTGTTCGACAGGGTCGTGTCGGGCGGCATCATCATTCTCGATGACTATGAATGGGCCGGTCCCTATCGGGAGCAGAAGATCGCGGAGGACCACTGGTTTGACGCGCGTCGGTATCGCGTGTTTCCCCTGCCGACCGGGCAGGGGGTCGTGCTCAAGCGCTAGGGATGAATTCCTTGTCGCCCTGGTGCTTGCGCTCGAACTTCAGGAAGTTGTAATAGCCGCAGCTCTTGCCGTCAGGGTATTGGCGGCAAACTGCAGGCCTCGCCTCGTAAACGGTACAGCGCCTTTCCTCGCGGTCAAAGAAGCGGCATACCGTCGCGTACACATGATCCTTGCGGTGACGCAGGATAACCTCCACCTGCCCCTTCTCCTCGCCCTCATCAACCGTGTAGGTGGTGGTGAATTTTCTGCGCGCGTCGGACTCTGGAATTTCGAAGTGCCGAGCGAGTCTGCGTATGTCCTTGTCCGTGACCGTGATGCGGGGATAACTGCAGCAGTATCCGGGGCACTTGGAGCAGTCATAGGTGGCTTTGGCCATGGCACAATTCTCGCAACAGGAAACCTGGGATTGTATGACGATCACTGATCAGCAGACGCTCAAGATCGCGGTGGCGCGCGCAGCAGTTGGGGAGGTGACGCCGGAGACCATACTGGGCGTCGGAACCGGTTCGACTGTGGATTGCTTCATCGATGAACTCGCACGGGCCGGTATTCCGCTTCAGGCGGCCGTCTCCAGTTCGGTGCGCAGCACCCGCCGGCTTCAGGAGGCTGGCTACACCGTGATTGGATTGGCCAACTTGCAGGCTCCCATGAGTCTCTATGTCGATGGTGCGGACGAAATCGATCCGAACCTGTGCATGATCAAGGGCGGCGGCGCGGCGCTGACTCAGGAGAAAATCGTTGCCAGCGCTGCCCGACAGTTTCTCTGCATCGTCGATGCGTCCAAGTGTGTGGATGTCCTGGGGCACTTTCCTCTTCCGCTCGAAGTGATCGAGAGTGCCATTACGCCGGTGAGCTGGGCGATTCGTGAACTGGGTGGGGAGCCGCGACTCCGGCAAGGTGTGCTGACGGATAACGGTCATCCGATTCTCGATGTTCACGGGCTTCGCATCGATGACCCGCCCGCGCTCGAGTGCCGTCTGAATCAGATTCCCGGTGTTGTTACCAATGGCATTTTTGCCCAGCGTCGCGCGGATATTGCGCTTGTCGGCAGAGCCTCGGGAGTCGAGCGTTTGCAACAAAAG
>CAYYDO010000062.1:3452-10553 GCA_964470595.1 uncultured Burkholderiaceae bacterium
TGATTTAGACTCGCGTTTTTGTTGGGAGAGGGGCCACCATGCCGCAGCAGCACATATCCAAGGAATTCGACAAGGAACTCGAGACCATCCGTACCAATGTGCTGGAACTCGGGGGTCTGGTCGAGGGCATGATCAAGAGCGCGCTTCAGGGTCTGGACGAGTCCGATGTCCCGCTACTGCGCGATGTCCTTCATCGGGAAAAACAGGTCAACCGTATGGAAGTGGATATCGATGACCGCTGCAATCATGTGATCGCGCGTCGTCAGCCGACTGCATATGATCTGCGCTTCGTGCTCACCTGTATGCGGATGGTCCGGGATCTCGAGCGCATTGGTGACGAGGCGGAGAAGATTGCGCGCATGGCCTTGTTCATTCACGAGAGCAATGCGAAGTTCACTCCCCGGGTGGAGTTGTCATCCATGTACACCCTGGTGCTGCGGATGATGCGGCAGTCCCTCGATGCGTTCGCGAGAAACGATCCAAGCACCCTGGCCGAGGTGATTCGCGAAGACATCAGTGTCGACGACCACTTTCGCAATACCCTGCGCCTGCTCATCAGTTACATGATCGAGGATTCGCGCACGATATCCCGCTCCATCGATCTGCTGTTCATCGCCAAGGCCCTTGAGCGCATCGGTGATCATTCCAAGAACATGTCAGAACATGTCGTCTACATGGTCAAAGGCCGCGATATTCGACATCAGGATATCGAAGACGTGGAAAAGCAGGTGAAAGAAGACTGAAGCATCCGGCTCGAGCGAGCCGGTTCAGTTTTGCGGGGGAACGTAGCCCGATGCGGTATCCGCACCATTACCGAAAAAATGATTCTCCATCTGCTGGGCCAGATATTTTCTGGCTTTGGGATCGGACAGGTTCAATCGGTATTCATTGACCAGCATGGTCTGCTGACGGATCCAGTCCTGCCAGGCCTGCTTCGAGACCGACTGCCACAATTTCTTGCCCATTTCGCCAGGCACCGGCGGGAAGTCGAGACCCTCCGCTTCCTTGCCCAGTTTGATGCAATGCACTGTCCTTGCCATGCGGTGAATTATGCCACGCGGGTTGAACGGAGCAGGTCGCCAGTCGAGGAATCCGCGGCAGGCACGGGGGATTTCCCGAACAGACCCCATCCGGCTTTTTCTGACATCGTTTTGTGCTTACAAAATCTCAGGAGACACCATGCCCTCAAAATGTCGTCGCGCCCTCGTCGCGTCGCTGGCTGCATTGCCTTTCGCCCCCTCGTCCATGGTCTGGGCGCAGGCTGCCTGGCCCAGTCGTCCGGTCCGGTTTGTTGTTCCATTTCCTCCCGGTGGCGGCACGGATGCATTCGCTCGCCCCTTGACCAAGGTGCTCAGTTCAGCGCTCGGTCAGTCGGTGGTGATCGACAACCGCGGAGGCGGTGGAGGCACGATCGGGGCGGAGGTCGCGGCCAAATCCCCCGCAGACGGCTACTCGTGGCTTGTGGGTGCGGTACATCACACCATTGCGGTATCGCTCTATCCCAGGCTGGGCTACGACCTGCAGAAGGATCTCATCCCTGTCACCCTCGTGTCATCGGTACCCAATGTGATTGTGGTCAATCCCTCCCGCGTTCCAGTGAAGAACTACGCGGAATTCCTCGCCTATGTGCGTGCCCGCCCCGGTCAACTCAATTTCGGCTCTGCGGGAAGTGGTACCACTCACCATCTGATTGGCGAGATGTGGAAACTTGCCACGGGTACGTTTGTGACCCATATCCCATACCGGGGAGCGGGTCCGGCATTGGCGGATCTTCTTGCCGGGCAGATCGACATGATGTTCGACGGCCTGGGTTCCTCCGTGCCGCACATCAAGAGCGGCAAGCTCGTCGCCATTGCGGTGACCAGCGAGAGGCGCTCGCCGGCGCTTCCCGACGTGCCCTCTTTGTCTGAACTCGGCCTCAAGGGGTTCGATGCACGCACGTGGTACGGACTCTGGGCGCCGTCTGGAACATCGCGGGATGTTGTGCTGCGCATGCAGCAGGAGGTCGCCAAAGCCCTGTCAACCCGGGAGTTGTCGGATACCTGGCGCAATCTTGGCGCCGATGCCGGCGGCCAGTCATCCGAGGAGTTTTCGCGTCTCGTGAATGCCGAGGTGATCAAATGGGCCAAAGTGGTCAAGGATTCCGGCGCCAAACTGGATTGATCCCAGGCTCACCACGTCGCGTTGTGTGAACACCGGCCTGTGATGGTTACCGCCACAGGCTGGTTTTCAGGCGGTGGCGCGGCGTTTCCCGGCCAGCAGAATGACTGTGAGTGCCACACAACCCACGGCCATCACTGCCAGGGCGATGTGGGTCGCACCTTTGCTCTGGGCATAACTCAGGCTTGAGTAGGTCAGATAGGCGCAGGACACACAGAAGAGAAGCGGCGTGAAGGGATAGAGGGGCACGCGGAACGGGCGGTGCTGGTTGCGGTCCCGCACCCGAAGAACGAAGAGCGACAGACCGACCATGAAGAGGAAGGCCCAGAAGACCGGCGCGGTGAACTCGACCATGGCCTCGAAACCATCCGACTGCAACGCGCCGAACCCGACCAGCGCAAGTGCGATCACGCCCTGGGTCAGATAGGCCGCGGTCGGCGAACCTTTTGCGGGCTGCCAGTAGCCCAGAAACTGTAATGCAGGCCAGTCTCGGCCAAGTGCATAGTTGGCCCGTGCACCGACGATCAGTGTGGCGTTGATGCTGGTCAGGGTCGCGATTGCGACAAACACACTGATGGCACGTTCACCCCATGGGCCGAGTGTGACCTGAAGGAGTTCCGCTCCCGGTGCTTTGCTCTTTGCCAGACCCTCGACACCGAGCCCGTGAATCAGTGCTGCATTGACAAGCAGATAGATCACGGTGATCACCAGCAGACTGATGATGATTACCGGCACCATGGCCCTGGGTCCTCCGCGAACCTCCGCTGAGATGTAGGCGGATTCATTCCATCCGCCAAACGTCAGCAACACGAAGACAAGCGCCAGTCCGAGAAGGCCGATCGGTGGAGATGCGGAAAAGGGGGCTGCTGCGCCTGCGGTGGCCGATGGGGCGATGAGGAAGCCTGCTGCGACGATGATCAGCAGCCCCAGCACCTCGAGGACAGTCAACAGGGACTGGACCCGCGCCGACGTGTGGAGGCCGATGATATTCACCAGTGTAAGACCCACGATGATAGCGACGGCCCACAGCACAGCAGAATGAGGGCCAAGAGGGAAGACCTTGCTCATGTAGTCGCCGAAGACGAATGCCAGGAGCGCGATGGACCCGGTGTTGATGACCATGGCCTTGGCCCAGGCGTAGAGAAAGGACACTTTCTTGCCGTACGCCAGCGTCAGGAAATGGTAATCGCCTCCCGCATGGGGATAGGCCGTGCACAACTCGGCGTAGCACAGGGCCCCGGCAAGCGAGATGATCGCACCGGCGACCCAGGCGGCCATGATCCACCCGATATCCCCGGCGACCCCAGCCACCATGGCGGGCGTCTTGAAGATACCCGCACCGATGACAACGCCTACGATGATGGCAACTGCGGCCAGCGGTGTCAGTAGCCGCTGCGGTTCGCTGTGCGACATGACTGCCCTATCGGCGGCTACCCTTCACCTGCGAGTACAGCGTCCCACCCTGAACCTCGCCCTCAAGGCTGTTGCCCTTGATGGTGGCCTTGATCGTGACCAGTTCGCCTTTGGCATCAAGAAAGCGGAAGGAGAGTTTGTCCCCGTTGATCTCTGCACCGAGAATGGGTTGGCTGTTCTTGCCCAACTGGATATTGCCCCCGATTTTCTGGTAACGCTGGCTCAGTTGAAGATTCACCTTCTGCTGACCATCGATGCCTTCGAGAGCCCACTCTCCAGCGATCTGCGCAGGCACGACCCAGTAATAGCCCTGGGCCCGTTGCGTCTCGATCCTCTGGTCGGGTTCCCAGTCACCCATGTTGAAGGCGTGAGACACGACACGCGTGCCCGGACGCATCTTCAGGATGGTCGGGCGAAGTTTCAGGTTCAGGTCGGGCAGCAGGTAGAGAGTGATGACGGTGGCCTCGGAGAAGTTTTCCTTGAAGATGTCGCCATTGATGATCTTTACCTTGTTGGCCACCCCGGCTCTGGCTGCGTTTCGGGTGGCCAGAGCCGCCATCTCGGGGTTGAATTCAATACCTACGGCACGTGCGCCGTAGGTCCTGGCGGCTGTGATCGGAATCTTGCCGTCGCCTGCCCCAAGGTCGTAGACGATGTCGTTCGCGGTGACTTTGGCCGTCTCCAGCATCTTGTTGACCAGCTCATCATTCGTCGGCACCCAGATGACATCCTTGCCTTCCTGGCCCACCTGGGGTCGGTATCTGTCATCGCCATGCGGCGTTTCGGCTCCGAGCGGGCCGGCAAGGGCAACAGCACAAAAAAGGGCGGTGATGATATGCCGCGGAGAGGTCATGGTGGGGAGGCCTTTCGGGGAGAATCGACGGAATCTGCGAATCAGTTAACCGCGAAAGTGTACGCATAATCGGGTCAGCTGGTTCCCCCTGATTTGCCCTAATGGCCGCGATGGATTGCTGCGAGAGCGATCGCTGTCACCGAAGCTGCCGGATATCGGAGCAGATTTCCTTGCCAAAGGTGGAACTGAAGAGGTGTTTCGCGATCACCTCCGCCGCTGCATCTGGCGGCGTCAACCCGCCAGATGCCTTGAGCTCCTCGAAGCGAGGCCGCATCGGGAAGAGGGCGAGTGGGACTGATCGGACAGTGGTCTGCATGTCGGTATCGATGACTCCTGGAGCGAGACTCTCGATACGCAGGTTGGCATGGCCTTCCAGGGCTAGGGTGCGGGCGAAGTGATCCAGCCCCGCCTTTCCCGCGCAGTAGGCGCTCCAGCCCGCATAGGGGCTCCGCGCAGCGCCGCTTGATACGAGCAGTATCCGGCGATCCGGACAATGATGCGTGATGCGCAGGAACGCTGTGCTCAGAATCATGGCTGCAGTCAGATTGACCATCACCGCATCCGCAACCTCAGCATCATTCAGCTGGTCGGCAGGGCCGATCGGTGTGACCAGTCCGGCATTGTGAATCAGCACGGCCTGTTCGGCATCCCGGAAAAACTCCTGCAGATCTCTCCCTCGGGAGAGAGCGAGCAGGCCCTCCCTGCTCGCAAGATTTGCGGTCAACTGGCGCAGCCTGTTGTGCGGGCTCGTTTCGATTCCGTCCAGCATCCTGCGGGCGACACCAAGCACGGAGTGATCATCGCGAAGAAGGCGACGGGCCAGGGCAGCACCGAGTCCCCTGCTATGTCCGGTGAGTACGATCAGCGCCATGCGGCCTAGTTTATGGCAAATGCATCAAAGGCTGCCCCATGCGGATATGGGCGCCTTCTGCAAGGCCGTCTGCCAGCGCGCAGCCCGGCGGTGCGAGGACGATGATGGTAGACCCGTGCTCGAACCAGCCCATCTCCTCTCCCTTGCGCAGATCGACATGACAATCGAATCTTGTGCGCCCACGCCAGCCCTGATGCAACAGTGTGTCGATACCATGCAATCGGATACCCGCCACAAGAATCGCGGCAACCGGCACGAGTGCCACCGGGAGCCGACGACACCCCAGTTCCAGATAAACAACAGCGCGCTCATTCTTGCAGAAGAGTTTTTCCACACGCCTGAGTGCGATCGGGTTCACGTTCCATGTGTCACCCGCGATGTAATCCACCCGGGTCATGACCCCGTCGTGCGGCGAGTGAAACCGGTGGTACATCGCAGACGTGATGCGCAGGGTGGCATAGACGCCATTGCGCCACGCATCTGGAATCGATGACTGGGTGAAGAGTTCGTCAACCGAGTAGGGATAGCCCTTGGCCTGAAAAAGTTGCCCATCCCGGATGGGCCCGTACGCGCCAAGTATGCCGTCGCACGGACTCACCAGGACGCCGGGATCATGCGCTATCGGTCTGGCGCCAGGTGTCAGTTCTCGTACGAAGCAGGCATGCAGGCTGTCGAACCGCTGCTCTCTGGAATCGCTCAGATCCAGGTCGGTGAAAAGTCTCCAGACCGCTATCGAGACACGGCATAACAGGGGACTTTGAATCCTGCTGAACCATCCCATGAAGCGGGTGACAGCCATTCGCGGAATCCGGTTAGTGAGCAGGAAGTTCAGATCCTCCTGGGCGAATGCGGCTCGTACGATCTGGAGTGCTTTCATCATCCGGTCATGGTTCCTTTGTATAACCCGCCCACAGGAGGTGGGTTATGTCGAGTCTTGGATGGATGCCCGTGCTTGCGGGCGCAGGCGCCGCGGCGGCCGGTTGGGGTTGTATCGCTGCATGGCGCAGACTGCAGTTGTCGATGGCCAAGCACCCCTCGCTGGCCGGACACAGCCGTATGGCGAAACGAATGGCGTGCTGGGTACCCGGATACAGTTATGACCCATCCCGCTGGTACGAGGTCGATGGGGCATCCGCGGCGGTCGTGGCTCGGCGCCGAGAGGCACTGGCTGCGCTGGGTGAGGAGTTGCGATCCTCGGCCCCCCGCTCGATCGAGTGGTCCACCACGGCCAGGCCCATGCTCTCGGACCTTCAACTCACCAGCGCCTATCGTGTGCCTTTCCAGTTCCGCGAGGAACTGGCACGGCACATTCAGTTGGGCCCGGTCTGGACCGCGAGGACGGGCGTGTGGGGCACCGGTCTCGATGGGCAGCGCTACATGGCTGTAGGGGGCTCGTACGGGGTGAGTCGCCGGGGGCCTGATGCCTACAAGGACATGATTCGCACGGCCGTTGATTCGGTGGGAGATCTGGGGCCGCTTCTGGGTGGCTACCATCCATGTGTTCTCGACAATATCAGGCGGCTTTGCGATATCTCGGGCCTGGATGAGGTGTCGTTTCACATGTCGGGCACAGAGGCCGTCATGCAGGCTGTCCGCCTGGCCCGTTATCACACCGGGAGAAAGCGACTGGTTCGGTTCACCGGTGCCTATCATGGCTGGTGGGACGATGTTCAGCCCGGTCCCGGCAATCCGATGCCCCCCTCGCGACAGACGCTGACATTGCGTGAGATGCACGATGCCACGCTTCGTGTGCTTCGACGCCGAAACGACATCGCCTGCGTTTTGGTGAATCCGATCCAGGCGA
>CAYYDO010000063.1:0-10524 GCA_964470595.1 uncultured Burkholderiaceae bacterium
GAGCTCGCGACGGTAGACGGAAAGAACACCATGGCCAAGGAGATTGCCCTGGTCATCAATTCGATCATCGAGCCCCAACTGACCGCGTTTTTCATCCTCCAGCAACGCATGGATTCCGCCGAGATGGCCAATCTGGAGCGCATTGGTGCGGTGCCCAAGACAACCACTGCAGGTGAGCGCCTGAGCCAGACAGCAATCGAGGCTGCCGCTCAGTACTGGAAAGTGACCGAGATGGATCTGCCAGTGCAGGGTGTGCTGTTCGACCGGCTGATCATGCAGTAATCCAGGCGCTACACGACACGAATTTTCCCGGACAAGATTCCGATATCACCAGACGAGTTCACGCATCATGGCCGAAAACGAAAACCCGAACGAGAGCGAACAACTGGCGCAGACGCCGGCAGACGGCATCGTCGAAGAGGACACCGGTGGCCCGCGTCCCAGGGATTACCTTCACGAGGCCTATCGTGCCAAGGTTGAAGAGCAGAAGAACATGTTCGACAAGCTGGTGCGTCTGTCGCGCCGGCGGATGCCGACTCTCGAGCTGATCCACGAGAAATTCGCACGGACGGTTCGATTGACCATGTTCAACATGATCCGCTCTCCCGTCGAGGTACGGGTGCATCCGCCACGGGTCAAGAGCTATGCACAGTTCATCAAGGGTTTTCCTGAGCGCACGAACATCAATATCGTCAATATCCGGTCGCTGCGTGGCACAGGTTGCTGGTGTATTGATCCTGGCGTGATTTACATCGCCATCGACAACATGTTCGGCGGCGAGGGGCGACTGCCACCGAAAACCAGTATCAAGGAGTACACCGCCACCGAGTTGCGTATCGTGCGCCGGCTGATGGATGGTTTGCTGACCGAGTATGAAAAGGCCTGGCGTACCGTTCACGAGATGAAGTTCGACTTCATGCGTCAGGAAACCAACTTCGCTTTCGCCAAGATCACCAGCCCCGAGGAAATGGTGATGCATGCCAAGTTCACGATCGATATCAACGGTCGTGAGGGCGATGTCGACCTGTGCATTCCATTCTGGGTGCTGGAGCCGCTCAAGGGTGTGCTCTACGAGAATATGCAACTCGTCTCTGAACCCGACGCTGTTTGGGTCAACAAGCTGCACAACGAGGTTCAGTCCGCCCAGGTGCAGGCAGTCGCCGTTCTGGCCCGCAAGGAGATGCTGCTGGGCGACGTGCTGTCGATGGCGGTGGGCGAGATCGTACCCATCGAGATCGTCGATCCGGTTACCGTATACGTGGATGGTCTTCCAGTCATACGCGGAAAGTATGGTGTGAAGAATGGCCGCTATGCGGTGAAAGTTGAAAGCATCAAGCACCCGGTCGAATACCTGAAGGCACCTCTCGAACGTGGTCGTCTCGGGCCGAGCATGATGCGCGGCGAGGAGCGGGGTGATCTGTACGAGCGCAGTGCGGCACGGGCAGGAGAAACCTTCGAGGCTGCCATGCGCGATACCGCAACGAGCGCTCCGCCCTCATCCAAACCGGCTGCGCCAGCACCACGTCCAGCGCCGGCGGGTGAGATGTCTCTCGAGGAAGCCCTGCGCGGAGCCCTCGGGCCGGGCTAGGAGCAACTGAACCAGACCTGAACGAACGCGAACTGATTGATCAACAGAATGACCGGCCCGATGAGGGGCTTCAACAAGGAAGGAAAGGAAACAAAATGGCAGAGAATATGACCCCTGACAGCCTGGCCGAGGGCCTGCGTGAACGTGGTGCCGCTGCTGTGCGACCCGCGGACTATGCCTCGCTGGATGATGACGTACCTGCGGGCCGTGGCCCGGCGGTTCTCAACGATATCGACCTGGTCGTTGATGTTCCGGTCCAGGTGACGGTCGAACTCGGTCGTGCCAAGATGCAGATTCGAAATCTTCTCGCGCTGTCCTATGGCTCCGTGATCGAACTTGATATGCTTGCGGGCGAGCCACTCGAGGTGGTGGTCAATGGCTGCCTGATCGCACAGGGCGAGGTGGTGATCGTCAATGATCGCTACGGCATACGACTCACCGACATCGTCACGCCTGCGGAGAGGCTCAGGAAGATCAACAGATAACCCGACACCCGCAGGAAAGGCCAGATGCCGATGACTAGACTTCACCGATCGACACTGGCCTCCTCGCCCCGCAGCATCCGCAATCCGTTGCGCTCGCGGGGGCTCCTGCCCCTGATAACGGGGTGTCTCCTCACCGCACTCCCCGCATTCGCCCAGCAGTCAGCCCCGGCCGCAACGTCAGCGACCCCCTCGATCACCGCATCGGTGTACACCCCGACGGCGACCGGTGGCGGAATGATCTGGCTCACATTCGTTACCCTGCTCCTGCTGGCAGGAGTGGTGTTACTGGTCGCATGGCTGGTTCACCGCAACATGACGGCCACTGTTCCCAATTCAGCGATCAAGGTCCTCTCTGTTCAAAGCCTTGGCCCTCGTGAGCGGGTAGTGATCGCCAGTGTCGTCGGCCGCATCTATGTGCTCGGGCATACAGCGTCACAAATCAGTCTGATTGCCGAACTCGAACCAGAGGAGGTCATGGGGCTGATCCAGTCCCCGGCTCCCACCGATTTCGCCGCACGTCTCTCCGAGATACTGCGGAGGGTCAAATGATGGACTCGCAAGCGGTGACCAGCCACCCGGTGCAGCCGGGAGTCGGCCCCCTGGCCCGCTGGTGGCGGATTGCCCGTGACCCGGCTGTGCCGCTTGCACGCAACCCGCTGTTCATGATGTCCGTAGCGGCGACCCTGCTCTGTGGCGCGATGTTGTGGGGTGTGTCGGCATATGCCCAGACGCTCCCCCTCGTTACCGTTACAGGCAATACCTACTCGGTGCCGGTCCAGACGCTGATCGTCCTGACAGCGCTGACGTTCATTCCGGCTGCGCTCATGCTCATGACCAGCTTCACCCGTATCCTGATCGTCTTCTCGTTGTTGCGTCAGGCACTGGGTTTGACCACCATGCCCCCCAATCTGGTCCTGGTCGGTCTGGCGGTCTTCCTGACCATATTCATCATGAAGCCGAGTGTCCTGGATCCGATATACGAGAAAGCATACATTCCCTATACCCAGAAGAAGCTGTCATTCGAGGCGGCGGTTGCTGAGGGTGCCAAGCCACTGCGCGCCTTCATGCTCAAGCAGACCCGGCAGGACGATCTCGCGCTTTTCGCCAAATTGCACGGACGTCCGATTCAGACGCGGGACGACATCCCCATGACAGTGCTCATTCCGGCATTTGCCATCTCCGAGATCAAGACCGGCTTCATCATCGGATTCATGATCTTCCTTCCGTTTCTTGCGATCGATTTTGCGGTGGCGAGCATTCTCACCTCCCTGGGGATGGTGATGGTCTCTCCTGTCATGTTCTCCTTGCCATTGAAGTTGCTGATCTTCGTCATGGCCGACGGATGGGGGATTCTGGCGGCGTCGCTGGTCGAGAGTTATATGGTCGGGGGCTAGCCGCATGGACGCCACCTTCGTCGTCGAGCTTGTGTTTCAGGCACTGTGGATGGCGCTGGTCCTCAGTGGACCGGTGCTGCTGGGTCTGCTGATCGTCGGGCTGGTTATCGGAATTCTCCAGGCTGCGACCCAGCTCAACGAGACCACCATCGCCTTCGTTCCCAAGATCATCATTCTCGTTCTGGTGGTCCTGCTTGCGGGTCCGGCTCTTCTGGCACTGTTCTCGGACTATCTTCGCGAGATCATTCTGCGTATTCCGTCGATCATGTCCTGATCACACGGCCATGATTACCTTCACCGCCGATACCTTCATGCTGTGGGCGACGGGCATGATGTTCGTGTCGCTGCGCATATTCGGCATGTTCCTCTCCATGCCTCTGTTTGCGTTCCGGGCGTTCCCGATGCGCTTGCGGCTGATGGTGGCCCTGCTCATCGCAGTGACCGTGCTTCCGGGCGTGGTTGATCAGGCCAGGGGCTTCGGGCTTGCACCGCCAACCTTTGTGACAGCTGCGATCGAGTTGCTCATCGGGGTGTTCATCGGGTTTCTGATCCGTCTTGGCCTCATGGCGGTCGAGCTTGCAGCGGAAGTCCTGTCCGTGCAGACGGGGCTCAGTTTTGCCACCAGTTATGTCCGTGATCCCAATATCGCTTCCGGTCTGATGGGGGAACTCCTCGGCCTGACATCCATCGCGCTGATGTTCATGTTGAACATTCACCTGCTGCTGCTCGAACTGGTTGTACAGAGTTTTCGCGCCTTGCCCTTTGGCCAGTGGCCGGATGCCTGGACCATGCAGGCGGTTGTCGGTCTGATATCCCGCGCCTTCCAGCTCGGACTGGTGCTCTCCATGCCGTCGATCGTGGTGTACCTGCTCTTCTACGTGATTCAGGCCATCCTCGCGCGGACCAGCCCCCAGTTCAATCTGTTCTCGGTGGGGTTCGCCATTACGGTGCCGCTCGCCTTCCTGGTTCTTCTGATCCTGCTGCCTGATCTTCCGCGATTCCTCACGCGAGCGCTCGAGGCGCCATTCGGTCTCATACGCCAGGGCCTGCTTCCCTAAACAGATCTCCACGGCAGACCGTTTCTGCCTCTGAGAGGAATACCCACATGACGACACGTTTCATGACATCACTGGTTCCGACGCTTACGCGCGTGCTCGTCACGGCCGGCTGCGCCGGCGCGATGGCATCTGTGTCGGCTGCAGATGAGCAGCCTGCTCCGCTGCCGCGTATCGAACCCATTCAGATCACTCCGATCGCGCCGGTCAAGCCTCTGTCGCCGCCACCGGGTGGCCAATCAGGATCTTCTGCACCAGCTCCCCGACCGGCACCTGCAGCCGCTGCGCCAGCCCCGGCTCCTGCGCCGGCAGCAGCACCCGCGGCTCCAGCAGTGGCTGCTCCGGCACCAGCGACGGCGAGAACCCCAGCGGCGACTCCGCCGGCAGGGCCTTCCCCCGGTCTCACCGGACCCGCGTTGCGGGCGTCCCAGCAGTCGTCGCCCTCCGACCCGAATGAAGCCATACGTCGTGCCGTTCGGGAGCGCATGCTGGGTGAGGGCGATGTGATTTTCCGGACATCGGACCTGATTCCCTCCACGGTAGCCGCGCCACCGGCAGGTGCGTCCAGTGGTCCTGCCGCGTCCATGGTGCAGCAGGGCGCGCAGGGCGGGGTCGCGGTGCCATCCCAGACAGGTGCGGCGTCGGCACCGGCGGCCGCCCCCAGGCCGGTCGCACCTCTTCCCGCCTGGTCGTATGATGGTGATCGAGGTCCACCCATGTGGGGCAAGCTGCATCCCAGTTACGCCATGTGCGATCGCGGGCGTTTTCAGTCGCCTATCGACATTCGGGATGGCGTTGGTGTTGATCTGCCCGGTCTCAATCTCGAGTTCAGACCGTCACTCTTCCGCGTCATCGACACCGGAAAGACCTTTGAGGTGCATGTCACGTCCGGAGGGGCGCTGACGGTGCTGGGCAACTTTCATCGGCTGATGCATATCGAGTTTCGGCATCCTGCCGAGGAGCGAGTCAACGGCAAGGCGTTCGACATGAGCATGCAGCTCTTCTTCCGCGACATGCAGGGACGCCAGGCAATCATGTCGGTTCCGCTTTCCGCCACGGGCAAGGAAAACCCTTTCATTCAGGCGATCTGGAATCACATTCCCCTGGTGCGCAATGAGCCCGTATCGCCACCGGATGTCACCGTCAATCTGCAGCAGGCCCTTCCGAGAGACCTCTCGTACTTCCACTTCATGGGGTCGCTCACCACGCCGCCGTGTACGGAGGGTGTCGCCTGGTATGTGCTCAAGAACCCCGTGGAGATCTCTCCAGAGCAGGTCGCGGTCTTCGCCCGACTGTTTCCGAACAATACGCGTCCGATCCAGCCGACCAACAGCCGTCTGATCAAGGAGTCCCGCAGTCAGACCCGTGCAACCGCCCCCGGGGCATCGATGCCGGCAGCCCCATCCCCAGGCTCTGCCACTCAGTAAGTACCTGCTGACCGGACCGGGATGCTGCCCAGGGCGGCATCCTTTTCCTTTTCTGGGGGCGGCAGTAATTGCCGACCTCCCGTCCCTCTGCTACGCCGGGTCTGCGGTATTCCGCCCCGGCGTTCTTCAGATGCCTCCAAGTTATTGATTTGTCGTTGTTTTCTGTCAGTGGCACGCGACTTGCTTTGATCTTCGTGCGTCCCGTCCGGATTCGGGACCGATTGGCACGGAATTCGCAAGGAGTGGGTCATGAAACTGGTTCCGCAATACAGCACACTGGAGTTCCACGAGAAGGCGCTGCTGACGCGCGCGTATCGTCAGGAGGTGCTTGGCTCGAATCTGGCCAATGCGGATACGCCGGACTACAAGGCGCGCGATGTGGTGTTTTCCGATGTTCTGCATCAGCGTCTTCAGGGTCTGGAAATCAACCCCCGTCTCACCATCAGTCGCACCGCACCCGCGCATTTCGATAGCGAGGGCGGTGCCGAACACGTTTCGCCGAATCTTCTCTATCGGGTACCGCTTCAGCCGGCACTGGATGGCAATACGGTAGATGCCGATACCGAGAAGGCGCACTTCGCCCAGAACGCAATGATGATGCAGGCCGCTATCGAGTTCTTCGGCGGCAGCATCAAGTCGCGACTGCAGGCCATTTCCGGGCAGCCCGGCTGATCCGCTTAGCGAGAGGATGACGTCATGAGTCTGATGCGCACATTCGAGATTGGATCCACCGGCTTGGTGGCCCAGTCGATTCGGCTGAATACCACAGCCTCCAACATTGCCAACGTGGAGACACTCGAGGGGCCCGATGGCAGGCCGTATCGGGGTCGTCAGGTGGTGTTCAGCACGACGCCCATTCCCGGTGCCCCCGGCGCGGGAGTGGCGGTGTCCAACATTGTCGAGAGCGATGCCCCTCTGCGTCGGGAGTACAAGCCGGGACATCCGCGCGCGGATGCACAGGGCTATGTCGACATGCCCAATGTGAATCCGGTGGAGGAAATGGTCAACATGATCTCGGCCTCCCGGTCCTACCAACTCAACATCGAGATGATGAATGCCACCCGCCTGCTCATGCTGCGAACGCTGAGCATGGGCAAAGGCTGATCACTCGTAAGCGCGATCACGCGATTCAACCAACTCCATCACTGCAAGGGCGACTCATCATGGCCACATCGGTTACCGATCTCAACATTCCGGGGCTCAAGACATACGAGCCTCCAACAGCCAGCGCCCCCAAGGCGCTCGATGGCAAGTCGACCCAGGATCTGCAGAGCAACTTTCTCCAGATGCTGACCGTACAGCTGCGCAATCAGGATCCGCTCAATCCGATGGAGAGCAATGAGATGACCTCGCAGCTGGCGCAGCTGAATATGGTCGATGGTATTGCCACCATGAACAAGACCATGACGTCCATGATCGATCAGATGCGGGCATCCGATTTCATGGCTCAGGCCAACATGGTGGGGCAATCGGCAATGAGCGCTTCTCAATCGATGCTGTTCGATGGTGTCAATGACATCGTCCTGGCAGCCAATTTCACCAAGCCTGTGACCGATGGCGTGCTGAAGATTCGTGACAGCAGCGGCAACCTGGTGCTCAGCAAGAACCTTGGCCAGATGCCTGCGGGCATTTCGAACCTTCTCTGGGACGGCCTTGATGGTGGCGGCAAGAAAGTGAATGCAGGCAAGTATCTGCTCGAGATAACAGGCAAGGATGGCGAGGCCAATGTGGCTGCCCAGACTCTGGTTGCATCCATGGTCGCCACCGTCGGTCGCAACGGAAATGATGCCGTCATGACGCTGATCGATGGCAGAAAGATTGCACCCAAGGATGTCGTGCAGTGGGTCATGTAGCGCAGCGGATCGTGGATTGATTTTCTGAACATCATCAACAGTTTCATCATCAAGGAGTCTTGAAATGCCGAATTATTCGATTGGTCTGTCGGGGCTGAATGCAAGTTCCAGTGCCATGGATGTGATTTCGAACAACATCGCCAACGCCAGTACCGTCGGTTATCGGGCGGGCGACTTCATTTTCGAGGATCAGTTCTTCAAGGCGATCAACCCTCAGGATCCTGCCCGCGCTGGGCAGGGTGTATCGCGCCAGAATATTCGCCGCCTGTTCAACGTGGGCACCGTGCAGTCTTCCGCCAACCCCCTGGATATGGCGATTACAGGTGCATCGGGCATGTTCCGGCTCGAGACCGCCACCGACCCGAGTGAAATCTATTACAGCCGTAACGGCCAGTTTGCGGTGTCCAAGGAAGTGGATCTGAACAATCCCAAACGGAGTTACATCGTCAACGAAAATGGGATGCACCTGAATGGTTATATCTCGCTGGATGGCACGGAAGAGGGGCTGAGCGATTCCTGGACCAACAAGCTCAGCATGCCGCCGACCGAACTCGAGCCGATCACGACGACTGCCTCGACCGTTGCGGTGACGCTCGATGCCCGCCAGTCGGCCTTTCTGCCCAACTCGAATACGCAGTTCGATCCGAACAACCCTGCCACCTACAACAACAAGATTTCCCAGACGGTGTACAGCCGGGACGACAACGCCAATCCCCATACCCTGACGCTCTACTATCGTCGCGTCGAAGACGAGAACATGACGGTGGAATGGGATGGCGAATTCTTCCGCTATCCGCCCAGCACCATCGCCAACCAGAACGCCTCCCTGAAGGAGACGGGCGGCATCAACGACAATGCCCAGGCGTATGTGGTGTTGTCGAAAGAGACCTCTGCCAAGGTGGCCTACCTGACGGCCGCCAACCGTGACACCAAGGTTTCGGCAACGGTGACCAATTCCACATCGGTCACCGTGCAGGTGGCCAACGACATTGCCAAGTACGCACGCGTGGTGGTCAACAACCTCGACACCCAGGTGCTGGTGGACAGCGTATCCGGTCAGAGTGTGACGGTGTTTCCCACTACGACACCGGCGCTGACCGGCGTGTCGGCCGAGGCGGGCGACGAGATCAAGTTCTTCAATCCCAAGGAGACGGCAGAGGCTGGAACCGTCGCCGTGGACACGGCGAACGGCATCACCACGACGACGGTCACCCTGCCCAGCAACGGTTTTGATATTCAGAAAGACCAGTACGTCTGGATCGATCGCGGTGGCGACATCATCAAGCTCAATGTCACGGTCACATCCAAAGAGGGTACGACGGTGACGTTCAAGACACCGGATGGCTCCGCACCCGACATTCAGGAGGGTGATGTGATGATTTTCTACAACCCCGTCACCTATACCCTGCCGCTGCAGGATGGCTCCAAGGTGTCCATGGTGAGTGATGTGCTTCAGCCCAATGCCGGTCCGGGCACAGCACAGCAGAAGTTCACGGCCGTGACATCGCAGTACGAGGTCTATGCCTCGCTCGACGACAAGTTTTTTAACCATGTAGATCCGAATTTCCATTCGGACACCCCGATCACGCCCACGATCACACCCAGCCCCTATGCACCGATTGCATCGATGAATTTCTGGGGTGGCAAGAACATCGATGGCATCCGTTATGACCCGGTGACTGGCCGACCAGCGTTCGAGTCGAAGGTCAAGCTCACATCGGTGGTGACCACGCCCGGTACCGTGTCGGATAACAACGTCCGTCCCCTGATTTTCGATCTCGATCTGACCGCTACCCGGAACTACGCCACGCCATTCGCGGTGGATCAGAGCTTTCAGAACGGCAAATCGGTGTCCCTGCTGAGCAACGTCAGTGTGGATAACGAGGGCAAGATCGTCGGCGTGTACGGCGATGGCCGGCAGTTCATTGCGGGGCAACTGGTCCTGGTAAATTTTGCCGCAACCAACGGACTGGTGCCTTCGGGTGGAAATGTTTTCCAGGCGTCGGCCTTGTCCGGGGACGAAGTTCACCCGAACGTGATCGTCGGCAAGCCTGGACAGAAGGGTCTGAGCAGTATCAAGGCCGCCTCGGTCGAGAGTTCAAACGTCGACCTGGCGGGTGAGCTGGTGAAACTGCTCATCCAGCAGCGCATGTATTCGGCCAACTCGCAGTCGATACGGGCCTTCGATGACTCCCTGCAGACCACGATCCGGATGACCGGTGGCTAATCTGGCATGGCTCTTGCTTGATAAGGGCAAGAGCCACTCAGGGGATAAAGGACATGATTGATCGCATCGCCTACACATCGATGACCGGTGCCAAGCACACCATGGGGCAGTTGGCCAATACGGCCCACAACATGGCCAATGTGCACACACCGGGATTCAAGGAGGTCCTCACCGCTTTTCGTGCGGTTCCCCTGGAGGGTGAGCAGGCGGATTCCCGCGCATTTGTCGTGGATTCGTCCCCGACGGCCATGTTCAGCCCCGGACCGATCGAGAGCACCGATAACCCCTTCGACTTTGCCATCGAGGGGGAGGGTTTCTTCGCTGTTCGTCGGGCCGATGACACCGAGGTCTACACCCGCAATGGCCGCTTCTTCCGTGATGAGAATGGCGTGCTGCGTGTTGGTCGGGACGTGTCGGTCGTGGGAGAGGCTGGTCTGATCACCATCCCGCGCAATGCCGAGGTCGAGGTCAGTCGGGACGGCACCATCTGGGTTC
>CAYYDO010000064.1:0-1720 GCA_964470595.1 uncultured Burkholderiaceae bacterium
ACTTCCACCCTGCTCGCATGCTGACGCAGCGGGCTCTCGGCCAACTCCCCCGGAGTTGCCCGCACCACCTCCACCACCGCCGCCTCGAGCATGGATGCGATCAGATCACGCGGACGACCCTGGGCGATCTCCTTGCCATGATCGACGACCAGCAGGCGAGTGCACAGGCGCTCGGCCTCATCCATGAAATGCGTGGGGAGCAGGATCGACTTGCCCCTGGACAGGAGTTGTTGCAGCCTCTCCCAGATGAGATGCCGGGCCTGCGGATCAAGACCGGTGGTCGGTTCATCGAGCAGCAGCAGTTCCGGATCATTGATCAGGGCCCGTGCCAGCGAGAGCCTGCGACGCATGCCGCCGGAGAGTTCCGACGGGCGCGAACGAGCCTTGCCCGACAGGGCCGCAAATGCCAGCAACTCTGGCACGCGTTCTCGAAGGCGCTCTGCATCAATGCCGAAGTAGCTCCCGTAAACGAGCAGGTTCTCGACGCAGTCAAAATCCGGATCAAGGCTGTCGAACTGACTCACGACGCCCAATCGTGACTTGATCTCGAGCGCCCGCCTGGGCATCGGCATGCCAAGTATCTCGATGTCTCCGGCATCTGGCGTGACAAGGCCAAGACACATGCGAAATGTGGTGGTCTTTCCGGCCCCATTCGGACCAATCACACCCAGACACTCGCCCTGAGCCAATCCAAAACTGAGGTCATCAACGACAAGCGAATCACCGAAGCGCTTCGTCAAATGATGACAGCGCAGTTGATCACGACTCACGCGTCGATCCTTCCATGGCTGAAAACTGCAGCCTGGCCAGACGCGCATACAAGCCGTTCTGATTCATCAGTTCATCATGACGGCCCGCCTCGACAATCCGACCCTGATCCATCACCAGAATGCAGTCCGCACGCAACACCGTGGCCAGTCGATGCGCGATCGTGAGTGATGTGCGTCCGGGGAGTACCTCATCCAGCGCATGCTGCACCTCGCGCTCGGACTCCGCATCCAGTGCCGATGTGGCCTCATCGAGAAGGAGTACCGGAGGATTTTTCAGGATCGCCCGCGCGATCGAGATTCGCTGACGCTGACCTCCCGACAGTCGCACACCGCGCTCACCCAGAAAACTCGCATAGCCATCGGGGAGAGCCTCAATCACATCGTGGATGTGCGCACTGCGCGCAGCCGCGAATACGTCGGCGTCCGAGGCATCCAGCCGTCCGTATCGGATGTTGTCCATGGCCGAGGCCGCAAAAATCACGGGATCCTGGGGAACCACACCAATCACCTGACGCAATTCACCGAGAGGCCATGCATCCAGTGCGCGTCCAAGAAGACGGATCTCGCCGCTGTCCACGTCGTAGAAGCGCAGCAGCAGCGAGAACACTGTGGTTTTACCGGCCCCACTTGCGCCGACGAGGGCGAAACGAGCGCCCTTGGGAACCTCGAATGTCAGGCCATCAAGGGCTCTTGCCGATCGTCGGGAGGGATAGGCGAAGCTCACCTCCTGAAAATGGATACCCGATGCACGTGGGTCCGCCCCGAAATGCGGACCATCGGTGTCCGCTGGCCGGGCGATCACCGAAGCCGACTGCAGCCTATCAGCGGAACGTTCCAGATCGGGCTCTGCGAGCATCAGTTCAACCAGCCTCTCGGTCGCTCCGGCCGCACGCTGCACATCTCCCCAGACTTCAGACAATGCGCCAATGGAACCTGCGATCAGGACCGCA
>CAYYDO010000064.1:1730-3641 GCA_964470595.1 uncultured Burkholderiaceae bacterium
GCCGACATATGTCCGGCAGCGACCTCCCGCGCACCCATCCACAACACGAACACCATCACACTGAACGCCAGAATGATCGCTGTGGCGGTGAGCGTCGATCTCAGGCGAATACGGCTTCTCGCCTCACGAAAGGCCGACTCGACTGCTGCGGTGAATCGGTTGAGTTCATAGGGTTCACGCACAAACGCCTGAACGGTGGTCATTGCGCCAAGTACCTCGCCGGCCAACGCACTCGTATCAGCCACCTTGTCCTGACTGCTGCGAGACATCCGCCGTACCCGTCTCCCCAGCGCCCACATGGGCAGCACAACGAGCAACAGGAGTGCCAGCATCACACCGGCAAGCCATGCGCTGGTGGCCAGCATCATCAGGAGTCCGCCGGAGAACATCACGGCGCTGCGCAAGGCCACCGAGATACTGGTGCCCACGAGCGTCTGGATCAGGGTGGTGTCAGCAGTCAGCCGGGACAGGACCTCGCCGGGTCGCAAGGTCTCGAAATAGGCGGGCCGCTGCCTCAGCACATTACCGAAAACGCGACAGCGAATATCGGCCACCACGCGCTCCCCCAGCCACGACATCAGATAGAAACGCGCAGCCGTCACGGTGCCGAGCACGACCGCCAGGACAAGCAATTCCAGAAACCGGGCGTTGATCTCCGGGCTGCCAATTCCGGCATCGACAATCCGGCGGAATGCCAGGGGCACGGCAAGGGTCGCGGCTGCCGCCATCAGCAGGAAGCAGAGCGCAAGCCCCCACTGCAGCCAGTAACGCTGGATGACGCGGAAATCCCGAAGCCATCGACCAATACTCACGAATCCGGGGCGTTCCATACGTCGAGTATAGGCCGCTGCAGCAAGCGACTCCCGAGCGGGGCGGCAGAGCGCACACGCATCGGTATGAACCCTTGGGACGCCCCAGAGCGGCGCACGAAATGCACCAGTCTGCGCATACTGGAACCTGCTTGGGTCATCGCTCGCTGGAAATCAGGGACGATGCTCACGCATCGCGGGGCGGAGCCTGCAACTGCTGCTTGGTCTGAGTCTTGCTTGTTGCCAATCGCGCCGCAGCAGGACTCGACGCTGTCAATCAAGGGGAGCAGGCGCTCAGGGTTAACCCCCGTTTTCCCACCACCAAAAGCGGATAGCATCCGCTCAGGAGTTCTAGTCATACCATTGTCTAAAGGACTGACATATGAAAACACTTGGCAAGTCGCTGTTCAAACAGATGGCCGGTTTCGCTGTCGGCGCATCGGTTGCCCTGTCTGGCGCCACCGTCATGGCCCAGACGATCAAGATCGGGACCCCCCTCGCGCTGACCGGAGGGCTCGCGGACGAAGGCAAGAAGCAGGTCATCGCCTACGACATGTGGCTCAACCCGATCAACGCCGCCGGCGGTATCAATGTGGGCGGCAAGCGAATGAAAGTGGAGCTCGTCCGCTACGACTACCAGACCAGCGAGCAGCGTGCGCAGCAGTTGGCAGAGCGTCTGATCGTGGAAGACAAGGTTGATTTTCTGCTGGCCCCCTTCGGCTCCGGCCATACCAAGGTCGTGGCAGGTGTTGCGGAGCGATATGGTGTGCCGGTCGTAGCCACCAGCGCATCATCCGAATGGATCTTCAATCAGGGATACAAGAACCTCTTCGGTGTTCTCGCACCCAATACCGGGAGCATTCAGAATCTGCTGACCACCATCTCGAAGAGCCTGCCCAACGTGAAGCGTGTCGCCATTCTGGGCCGGGAAGACGTGTTTCCCAAAGCCATGGCCACCACAATGAACGATCTCGCCGGCAAGGCGGGCTACCAGATAGCCTCGATGGAGTTCTATCCGGTGGGAACCCTGGATCTCGCGACACCGATCTCCAAGATCAAGGCACTCAAACCCGACTGGATCTACATCACCGGCTACAGCAAG
>CAYYDO010000064.1:3651-10340 GCA_964470595.1 uncultured Burkholderiaceae bacterium
GCCCAACTGGTTCCACCGCCAGATGGCTCGGTTGCTCCTTGGCTGGAAGTGGGAACATCACCGGCTACAGCAAGGACCTGATCCTGGCACGCAAGCAGATGGCCGATCTTGGTGTCACGGCGCCTGTGGTCACCATGATCACGGGACCGGTCTACAAGGAATTCATCGATGCACTCGGACCACAGGCCGAGAATGTGACCAGCGCGACCTGGTGGCACCACACCGCACAGTTCAAGTCCGATGATCCCTGGGGCTCGACCAAGGCCTTCTACGACGAATTCGTGAGCAGGGAAAAGCAGGATCCCGACTACGTGCATGCTGCCTCTGCAGCCGCTCTGGTAGCCCTGCAGAAAGCCATCGAAAGCGCCAAGACCCTTGACAAGGCCAAGGTCCGTGATGCGCTTGCAGCACTCGATATCACGACCTTCTACGGCCCCATCAAGTTCGGCGCCAACGGCATGAACACCGCCATCTCCGGCCTGCCCATCATTCAGGTTCAGGGCGGACAACCGGTGCCGCTGTTCCCGGATGCGGTGAAGAAGGGCAACCTTCGTCCCTTCAAGTGATTTCGGGCTGTTCCCGACAACTCGACTCTTAGGAAAACCCCCCTGCCCCAAGCTGGGGGTTTTTTATGATGGCTGCACAAATCATCCTTAATGGCCTGATGCTTGGCGCGATCTATGCCTGCATCGCAGTAGGTTTCTCCCTGGTGTGGGGAGTGCTCAACGTGATCAACATGATCCACGGGGCATTCATCATCCTTGGCGGTTACCTGACTTTCTTCGCCTGGTTTCATCTCAAGATTCACCCTTTCGTCATGCTGCTTCCAGTGGCCCTGATCATGTTCGTGATCGGCTACTTCGTTCAGAGCACGATGATCAACAGGGTGGTGACGAAACCTGTGCTCACGACACTCACGCTGACGTTCGGCCTCGAGATGATTCTCTACAACGCGATGAATCTCGCGTTCTCCGCCACGCCACGTCGCATCGTGCTCGACATGGGCGTACTCAACCTGGGTGAACTTCTTCTGCCCTGGGATCGGATCGCCTCGATGGGGCTCGCTCTCGCGCTGACCGGGATGCTCTATCTCACCCTGCGCGGCTCCCGCATTGGACGGGCGATTGTCGCCGTGCGAATGGATCGGGATGCCGCAGCGCTGATGGGTATCAATGTCTCCCAGATCTACTCCATCACATTCGGCATCGGCGCCTTCATGGCCGGGGCCTGCGGAGCAATCGTTGCGGTCGTCTTTCCCGTATCGACCAGCCTGACAGGTCTCTTCCTGGGCAAGGCATTCGTGATCTGTGTGATCGGCGGTCTGGGCACCGTGCCGGGAGCACTCGTCGGTGGTATCGCACTCGGCATCATCGAGAGCGTCGCCGGCTTCTGGCTCGGTCCGCAAAACGCCATTCTGATTGGTTTCATTTTGATGCTGGTGCTGCTCGTGGTGCGGCCAACCGGCCTCATGGGCAAGAAAGGTTACGAGTGAAATCTCAAAAGACCTCTTATATCCTGTTCGTCATCTGGGTGGCGCTCCTGGCGCTCTCACCCTGGATCGCCAACAACTACATCGTCAAGATCTCCACATTCCTCGCGATGTATGCCGCCATTGCCCTGTCGTGGAACTTCATTGGTGGCTATGCTGGCTACCCATCCTTTGCGACCGCGGCGTTCGTCGGACTGGGAGCCTACGCGGGCGCAATTCTTCAGAATGCCGGCGTACCCATGGTTATCGCCTGGCTGATGGCCGCCGTGGTGGTGGTGATCTTCGCCGCAGGGGTCGGCCGGATCATCCTGAAGATGAAAGGTCACTACTTCGCCATCGGATCGATCGCCCTGGTCGATGTGCTCTCGCATACGGCCTCGTCCTGGGCCAGTCTCACAGGGGGGGGCGAAGGTCTCAATGTGAAGATTCTCCCAGGGGGACCGGATTTCGCAGGTATGGTGTTTCTCTACACCATGCTGGTCATCATGCTGATGGCCTTTGTCACCACGGTGATCGTGGACCGCAGCAGGCTCGGATTCGGTTTGCGCTGCATCCAGCAGAACGAGGACGCAGCCGACATGCTCGGGGTGAATGTGATGCGCTACAAGGTGATCGCATTTGTTCTCTCCGGGGTGTTCTGCGGCATGATCGGTGCCGCCTATGCGTCCTGGGTTGCGTATATTTCGCCCATCGACTCTTTCTCGATTCTTCTCACCCTGAAGGCTGCCGTGATGGTTCTTCTCGGGGGGCCGGGTACCGTATTCGGTCCCGTTGTCGGGTCGGCGGCCCTCGTCATCTTCGAGGAGACAATCTGGTCGCAGTTTCTGGACCTGCACCAGGGTATCCTGGGGCTGGTCATCGTTCTGCTGATCTTCTTCCTGCCTAACGGCTTGCTGAAAATCAACTGGCGCCGAAACGCCAACAGCGCGGCGACAAGCAAATGAGCGAGAGCATCCTCGAGACGCGCGGGGTCTCAAAAAACTTCGGTGGCGTCAAAGCCGTCAGCAACGTCAGTTTCAACCTTCGGTCCGGCGAAATTGTCGGCCTGATCGGCCCCAATGGCGCCGGCAAAACGACCCTCGTCAATCTGCTGACCGGAGTGCTGACACCCAATGCCGGCCAGATTCTGTTCAAAGGCGAGGATGTCACGGCGCAACGGCCCTATCAGGCGGCGCGACGCGGCATATCCCGAACCTTCCAGATCGTTCAGCCCTTCCCGGGTATGACGGTGCTCGAAAATGTGACGGCAGGCGTCATCTTCGCCGCAGGCACCACCAAGAATCTGGGCGAGGCACAGGAGATCGCGATGGAGCATCTGCGCTTCGTCGGGCTGGAAAGTCTTGCCAGCAAACCTGCGCAGACCCTGACGCTGCCATCGCGCAAGCGCCTCGAGCTGGCCAAGAGTCTGGCGATGAATCCCAAGGTGCTGATGCTCGACGAGGTCAATGCCGGGCTCAACACGGCTGAAATCGAGCAGGCGCTGGATCTGATCCGCCAGATTGCGGCCCGAGGCATCACCATTCTCATTATCGAGCACCTGATGAAGGTCGTTCTGACCCTGTCGAGCCGGATTCTGGTTCTCCACCATGGTGAACTGATCAGCGAAGGCAGCGCCAAGGAAGTGGTCAATGACCCCAAGGTGATCGAAGCCTATCTGGGTTCCAAATTCTCCGAGAAGCAGATTTTTGTGGAAGACAGTCTTCATGAGTAATGCATTGCTGAGCATCAAGGGGCTCGAGTCAGGCTACGGCGACGTTCAGGTGCTGTGGGGCCTGGACATGGACGTCCAGGAGGGGCAGATCACTGCGGTGATCGGCTCGAACGGCGCCGGCAAAAGTACCCTGATGAGAACCATCTCGGGTCTGGTCAAGGCCAACAAGGGAGAAATCACCTTCGCTGGACATGACATCACGGGCAGCAGCCCGCGGCATGTCCTCGATTCGGGGATCGCGCATGTACCCGAAGGGCGTCGCCTGTTCCGGGGGCTCTCGGTTCGCGACAATCTTCTGATTGGTGCCTACACCCGCCGCGCCCCGGCTCACGAAATACAGAAAGATCTCGAATTCATCTACAGCATTTTTCCCCGTCTCGAGGAGCGGCAAACCCAGGATGCCACCACACTGTCGGGCGGAGAACAGCAGATGTGTGCGATTGGTCGAGGGCTGATGTCCAAACCCAAATTGCTGATCATCGATGAACTCTCACTTGGCCTGGCACCCAAGGCCGTGGAGCAGCTCGTCGCATCGTTGACAGAACTGAATGCGCGAGGACTCTCGATTCTTCTGGTCGAGCAGGATGTGTTCACGGCACTCGAGATGTCCAAACATGCCCATGTGGTCGAGAACGGGCGTGTCACCATCTCGGGGCCGAGTTCCCAACTTCACGACAATCCCAAGATTCGCCAGGCCTACCTCGGAATGTGATGCCATGCGGCGCGGTGCTGTCCTCACAGCCAATCAGGAAGCACTCGCGCAACTCTTTGCCGCAGATCCGGTTCTGATCGATCTGCTCCCAGCAGGTCAGGCCGTTCCCGGATTCACGTCACGCACGATTCTGACCTCGGGTCCGAGGCTGCCGTGGAAACGCTATATGGGCGGGCAGCGGGATGCCATCCTCGGTGCAGCACTTTACGAAGGACTGGCCTCAAGTCCGCAGGATGCTGAAGACCGCATCGCGCAGGGTGAGATCGAAGTTCGCGGATGCCAGGAACTCGGATGCGTGGGGTCGCTTGCCGGAATCTACACGGCCTCCATGCCGGTCTTCGTGGTTCAGGATGCGCACAGCGGTCATCGGGCCTTCTGCAACCTCTTTGAGGGCAAGAATCCGCGCAGGCTGAATTACGGCGTCTACGATGACCAGGTCCGTGTGCAACTGGATCGCATCAGGAACGACATCGCGCCAGCATTGGGCGAGGCCATTCGTGAAACGGGCGGTATCCCGTTGAAGCCGATCATGGCGCGCGCTCTGCACATGGGCGATGAACTTCACAGCCGAAATGCGGCAGCAGCCCTGCTCTTCCTGCAGGCGATCTCATCGAGTCTGCTTGCCATCGGGCGTCGAATGGACGCCCGCCCGGCGCTTGACGCCCTCTCGGAGGATCCTTACTCGTTTCTCCGGCTCTCGATGGCTGCATCAAAGGTCATGGCCGATTCAGCCCACAATGTACGCGGGTCGTCCCTGGTCACCGCCATGGCCTTCAACTGCCGGCAGTTCGCGATTCGCGTGAGCGGGCTTGGAGACCGCTGGTGGACAGGATCACTCCCGCATGTCGACGCCCGCTTCTTCTCGGGCTATTCGGCAAAGGATGTGGCGTGGATGGGTGGCGAGAGCCCGATCACTGAAACGGTCGGCCTCGGCGCCTTTGCGCAATGCGCCGCATTCGCCCTTCAGGCCTATCAGGGAGGGTCGCCCCAGGAAATGCTGCGTCGGCAGAAGCGGCTCTACCGAATCGTTGCGGGCGAACATCGGGATTTCAAGATTCCATTCCTGGGCTATCGCGGTACGCCAGTGGGTATCGATATCTGCAAAGTGATTCGAACGGGAATACGGCCCGCGATGAATATTGGTATCGCCGGCAAGGGTGGAGGCCAGATCGGCGCAGGCGTGATCGAGGCGCCACTCGATTGTTTTGCACATGCGCTCGACGCCTTCGAGCAGGAATACGACATCAGCATCACCCGTTGACGTCTGCACAAACCTTAAGGAGAGAGCCATGACCACGACACCGAGCGCCGACACACTACAAGCGGAACTCCGCGCAAAAGGTGTAGAGTTTTGTCTGGCCAGTTATGTGGATATCCACGGTCGCCCGAAATGCAAAGTGGTGCCAATCGACCACCTGCCAGGGATGATGCGCGGCTCCGAACTCTTCACTGGCGCCGCGCTCGATGGTGTTCCGCAGGAGGTGAACGACGATGAGGTCGCTGCCTTGCCGGACCCCAATGCCGTCACCATCCTGCCCTGGAAACCGAATTTCGCCTGGTTTCCCAGCGATCTGTGGCTCAGGGACCAGCCTTTCGAAGCCTGCTCCCGACAGATACTGCGGCGCGTGCCCAACCGGCTCGACGCCCGCGGAATGACATTCAATCTTGGTATCGAAACCGAGTTTTTCATTCTGCGCGAGACAGAGAACGGGCAGATTCTTCCGCTCGGACCAAACCCGCCATTGGCCGAACCTGCCTATGATGTTCGTACGGTGCTGGAATGCATGCCGGTAGTGGAGTCGATCGTGAAATCCATGAACACGCTTGGCTGGGGTGTCTACTCATTCGACCAGGAAGACGCACCGGGCCAGTTCGAAACGGACTTCGCCTATTCCGATGCCCTGACCATGGCCGACCGCTTCACCTTCTTCCGATTGATGGTCAATGCCATCGCCGAGGAGCACGGCTATTTCGCCAGTTTCATGCCCAAACCCTTCAAGGAGCGGACTGGCAGTGGTGCGCATTACAACATATCGCTTGCCGATCGCGCCTCGGGACGCAATCTTTTCGAGGACCCCTCCGATCCGCGCGGCTGCGGCATGTCGACGCTGGGCTATCAGTTCATCGCTGGCGTACTGCGTCATGCACGGGCCATCTGCGCGGTGATCGCACCGACGGTCAACAGCTACAAACGCCTGATTGCCCGCGGCAGCATGTCCGGCTTCACCTGGGCACCGATTTTTGTCTGCTACGGGAACAACAATCGGACCAATATGCTACGTATCCCGATGAACGGGCCACGAATCGAATGCAGAGCTGCCGATATCGCGTGCAATCTGTACCTCGGTGCCGCGATGATCCTCGCCGCCGGTCTCGAGGGAATCGATCAGAACCTCGATCCAGGCGAGCCCCACCGAGAGAACATGTACCTGACGTCGCCCGAAGATATTGCCCGTCAGGGTATCCAGACGCTGCCGCGCACGCTGGGCGAGGCCATCGACGCCTTTGAGGCCGATCCACTGAGTGAACAGGTCATGGGGCCGCTGATGCGGAAGACATTCATCGACTTCAAGCGAAATGAATGGCTCGATTATCAGTCTCACGTCACCGATTGGGAGCGTTCACGCTACATGCGCTTTTTCTGACGCAGGATATTCCGTTAGTTGCGACCGTGGAGGACCTCATGCCGAACACCAACATTTTCTCTCCCGCTCTCTATGAGGAGGTTCGCAAGCCTATCGGCCAGTCCTGCGGGCTTCCCTCCTGGTGCTATACCG
>CAYYDO010000065.1:0-10339 GCA_964470595.1 uncultured Burkholderiaceae bacterium
TGGCCTCACATTGCAGATCGGCTTCGAGGTCTTCTCCCGTTATGTACTCAATAGCCCCAACCCGTGGGCCTTTGATGCGCAGATGATGCTCTACGGCACGCTCTTCATGATGGCGGGTGCCTACACCCTCGCAAAAAATGGTCATGTGCGTGGGGACATCCTGTATGGATTTCTCCAGCCCAGAACGCAGGCAATTCTGGACCTGATCCTCTATATCGTGTTTTTCATTCCCGGGATTCTTGCCCTGATCTATGCCGGCTATTTTTATGCTGCGGACTCATGGCGAATTCTGGAGCACTCATCCATTACTGCCGATGGCCCGCCGCTCTACCCCTTCAAGACCATCATCCCCATCGCCGGAGCCATCCTGATTGTTCAGGGTGTCATCGAAATTTTGCGGTGTGTCGTGTGCATTCAGCAGGGCCAATGGCCCTCTCGTGAACAGGACGTCGAAGAGGTTGATGTCGAGGAGCTCAAGGCCATGATTTCCCACGACAAGGAGAACAAGCATGCGTAAGGAACTCCTTTTCGGTTTCTCCATCATGGGTCTGATCGTGGTGGCGACACTGGCATTCATGCCCTGGGGAAATCTTGAGTCAGGCCATGTGGGCTTGCTGATGCTGGCCCTGGTGGTGGTCACCATCATGCTGGGCTTTCCAACGGCCTTCACGCTCATGGGCATGGGTGTGATCTTCACCTTTTTGGCGTATTACTTCCGCGAGCCCGATGCTGCTCTGACCAACACGCTTACCCTGATGGTTCAGCGCACTTACGGGGTGATGACCAATGATGTCCTGATTGCGATTCCCCTGTTCGTGTTCATGGGCTATCTGGTTGAACGGGCCAATCTGATCGAGAAGCTTTTCAGATCGCTCCATCTGGCTCTGGTGCGCGTGCCGGGCTCCCTGGCAGTAGCCACTATCTTCACCTGTGCCGTGTTTGCGACGGCTACGGGTATCGTCGGTGCGGTGGTGACACTGATGGGGCTGCTGGCCTTGCCGCAGATGTTGAAGAGTGGCTATGACGTCCGGGTATCCGCAGGCGCAATTACCGCAGGCGGCACCCTGGGGATTCTCATTCCGCCGTCGGTCATGCTGATTGTCTACGGTGCCACCGCTGGCGTATCCGTGGTTCAGTTGTACGCAGGCGCCTTCTTCCCCGGCATCATGCTGGCATTGCTTTATGTCGGCTATGTGATCCTGATGGCCAAGCTCAAGCCTGAGTCCATGCCGCCTCTTTCGGAAGAGGAGCGCAAGGTTCCCCTCCCCGAGGCCTATCAGCAATTGAAACAGGCCTTCAGCGACCGGGCTCTTCCCTCGCTACTCAAGGGGCTGACGGGTGCCCGCAATGCCGGTGTCGCACCGGGTCAGATTCTTCGCACCTTGGTCGTGACCTTGTTGCCTGCGCTGTTCTTTGCAGTATTCATGGGACTTCTTTACTCGGCAGCGACTGCACCTGACAAACTGGTGGATACCACCGGTCTGACCGAAATGGGTTTCGACACGCCTGCCGAAGAGGTTTCCGAAGAGGAAGAATCGGAACTTGTCGAAATGGGCTCCGAACAGGCTGCTGCCCCTGCCGCTGAACCTGCCAAGGAAGAGCCTGCTGTTGCTGCGGCGACTGCGCAGGCAGCGGACACACCGGAGCCCGAGCGCAAGCCTGCCCCGGCCTGGTTCCTGTGGATGCTGGGTGTTGGCACGCTCCTGATGGTCGGGTTTTACACCATCTTTACCTGGGTGCGCCTCGAAGTGTTCAAGATGCTGCTCGGATCGTTTTTCCCTTTGGCAGTTCTGATTCTTGCGGTGCTTGGTTCGATCGTGTTCGGTCTTGCCACGCCTACCGAGGCGGCAGCCGTTGGTGCCATCGGCGGCGCCGTGCTCGCAGCGGCCTATCGCAGGCTCAACTATCTTGTGGTTCGAGAGTCGGTGTTTCTCACGGCAAAAACCAGCGCCATGGTGTGCTGGCTCTTTGTGGGTTCGTCCATCTTCTCGGCGGCATTTGCGCTTTTGGGAGGGCAGGAGCTGGTGGAGAAATGGGTGTTGGGCCTCGGGCTCACGCCAATACAGTTCCTGATTCTTTCTCAGGTCATCATTTTCCTTCTGGGATGGCCGCTTGAGTGGACAGAGATCATTGTGATCTTCATGCCGATTTTTATTCCTCTTCTGGATAACTTTGGCATCGATCCGTTGTTCTTCGGTCTTCTGGTGGCGCTGAATCTTCAGACGGCTTTCCTCTCACCCCCGGTGGCGATGTCCGCGTTTTACCTGAAAGGCGTCGCACCTCCGCATGTCACGCTCAATCAGATCTTCGCAGGCATGCTTCCCTTCATGGGCATTCAGGTGATCGCTGTCGTGCTGCTCTACACCTTCCCGGCCATTGGCCTGTGGTTGCCGGAAGTACTGTATCGATAGACGTCTCACGTGGATAAATCCCGGGATCAGCGTATCGACACCGACTGGCCTGTTCTGTCGGTACTGCGGATCCTCGGGATTGTCATTTCCCTGTTTGCGCTGACCATGCTGGTGCCACTGGGTTTCGCCTTTTTTGGCGATGACCCGGCTCGGGGTGCCTATGACGAGGCGATTCTGATCACCGCCGTCAGTGGGCTCATGCTGACCGGACTGACATGGTGGCATCGTCGCGAACTGTATCCGCGCGATGGTTTCCTTCTGGTGGCTCTCGTGTGGCTGGTGTTGCCCGTCTTTGCCGCCATTCCCTTTTTGCGGTTCTTCCCCGAGATATCGTTTGCCAAGGCCTATTTCGAGGCGGTGTCCGGTTTGACCACCACCGGGTCCACTGTGCTGGTTGGTCTCGATGACATGCCACGATCCATTCTCGTGTGGCGCGCATTCATGCAGTGGCTGGGCGGAATGGGCATCCTGATTCTCGCTTTGGCCATCCTCCCCCTGCTGGGTGTGGGTGGCATGCAGATCTATCGTGCCGAGATGCCCGGGCCGATCAAGGACACCAAACTCACCCCACGAATTGCCGAGACCGCGAAACTTCTCTACGGCGTCTATCTTTTTTTCTCCCTGGCCTGTTTCTTCTCATACTGGGCGGCAGGAATGAGCTGGTTCGATGCACTGGTTCATATGGGCAGCACCATGGCTCTTGGTGGACTCTCATCCCATGACGCCAGCTTTGCCTATTTCGACAGTCCTCTGATCGAAGCGGTCGCGATTGTTTTCATGCTGATTGCAGGAGTGAACTTTGCTGTTCACGCGACGATGCTCAAGAGCCTTTCGTTGCGGCCTTATCTCGCGGACATTCAGGCGCAGTGGTTCTGGATGACCGCGCTGTCGGGGGGCGTCATCATCGGTCTGTTTCTTTTCGCCAATGATGTCTATCCATCGCTTGCCGAGGCGTTGCGACACGGGATTTTCAATACCGTATCGGTGGCCACGACGTCGGGATTTGCCACCCAGGATTATGGGCTGTGGCCGCCGTTTGCCGCCTGGTTCATGATTTTTCTCAGCGCGTTTGCCACGTCATCCGGATCCACCGGCAGCGGTATCAAGATGATCCGACTCATTCTGTTGGTCAAGCAGGCCCGGCGCGAATTGCTGCGCATCATTCATCCACGTATGGTCCATCCCGTGCAGATGGGTGAAGCGGTTGTCAGTAACCATGTCATGTTTGCAGTGCTTGCCTACATGCTGTTTTATGGGGCTACGGTGATGGTGGCCTCTTTTCTGCTGCTGCTCTCTGGCCTGGAACCCATCACCGCGGTCAGTGCGACGCTGGCCAGCGTGAACAATCTTGGGCCGGGTCTCGGCGAAGTGGGGCCCTCGTCGAGTTATGCCGGTCTGACCGACTTCCAGCTCTGGGTGTGCTCCTTCGCCATGTTGCTGGGGCGCCTTGAACTTCTCACACTGATTGTGGTGCTGCTTCCCTCATTCTGGAGAGACTAGCTGGATCGCGTGCGGCCATCATGGCCATGACGGTCAGTCCGACCCATGCCGCGGTTGCCGCAAATCCCCATTGAAAGGCGTACTGATCGTATCGACGGACCCCGTCGACGACAATACCCTGCCAACGCCAGTCAAGAATGGCGCCGAACAGGGGTTGGAGACCGATGGCTCCAAGCGTCACGGAAAGATTGACACATGCTGTCACGGTCGCGGTTCGCTGACCGCCCACCAGATCCTTTCCAAATGCAAATGACACCACCATCGAGCCTGCGGCCACACCAATCATCAAGAGCAACACGATGGTGAGCCAGAGCGATTGCATCGTGACGCCGCTCGCAAGCACCGAGAACCCAACCAACACCAGTATCGTTCCTGTGATCAGAGGTTTCTTGCGCTGCCCGCTGCGATCAGACCATGGTCCGAAAATCAGACTGCCCACTGCGAAACCGACCATCATCAGTGATGACAGTGCAGTCGCGGTTCGGGCGCTGATGTCAAAGACCGTTGTCAGAAAGGGCACCCCCCAGAGACCGGCCATCATGACCATACTGCCGGTAACCGCGGTTTGACCAATACACAGCAATGCCAGATCGCGAAGAGGCAAACCGGCCAGCGATGCGCGCAGGCCAGCGGGTTGAAGCGCATCCGATGTCTGAGGTGCAGGTGCCCAGCTGCGAAAGCCGCGATCCTCGGGATCATCCCGCAGCAGAACCATCATTGCGACCATGAGCAGCAAGGCGAAACCGGCACTTGATGCGACCACCAGGCGCCAGCCGAATTCTTCCGAGAGTATGCGCAGCGGGAATCCGGCGAGTACCGCTCCAACTGTACCGACGGCAAGAGACAGTCCGGAGACGGAGGCAAACTTCTGCGGAGAGAACCAGTGCGCGGCGAGTTTGAGCATGCCAATCCAGCCGACTGCTGCTGCTGCGCCGATCACGCCCCGGCCGACGGCGGCGGTGGTGAAGGACTCCGCTACAGCGAAAAGCAGGGTACCGATTGCTGCCGCTGCGGTTGCGCCAATGAAGAGGCGTCTGGGCCCAAAACGATCGGCGAGCACGCCGGCGGGCAGTTGCATGATGGCGTAGCAGTAGAAGTAGGTGGCCGATAACCATCCCAGGGCGGTGGCGGTGGGGGCCAGTTCGCGGGTCAGCGCATCTGCCAGTGCGGCAGGTGTGACCCGCTGAAAGAATCCGTACAGATAAAAGGCTGCCGCCAGACCCCACATCAGCAGTGAGAGTGCCAGCGGAGGGGCGGCGAAACGAAGGGCGTCCTGATCCGACGGACCCCTGTTCATTGGTTTGTCTGCCTCTTGAAACGATAGATGGCCAGAGTGCTGCGCAGCGGTTTCCACCAGCGAATCCGGGTGTCTTCATTCAGATAGGCGCTGTCCAGGATGCTGAAACCAAGATCGTTGAGCAAGGTTTCAAAATCCCCGACAGTGGCGAAATGAAGATTGGGTGTGTTGTACCAGGCGTAAGGCAGGCGTCGATTCACCGGCATGTGGCCACGCAGAAGTGAGGCCACGCTGCTCCAGTGACCGAAATTGGGAATGCTGACGATGCACTCCTTGCCGATAGCGCCAATTTCCCGCAGAACCCGCTCGGTTTCGTGGGTGGCCTGAAGCGCCTGGGACAACACGACGACATCGAACCCTCCCCGTCCGAACATCGCAAGACCGCGGTCGATGTCCGCCTGGATCACGGACACACCGCGCTCGACGCAGGCCAGTACCTTTTCATCCGCGATTTCCACGCCGACTGTCGTGCATCCCTGATGCTGGGTGAGCCAGTGCAAAAGCGCGCCATCGCCGCAGCCCAGATCGAGGACACGCGAGCCGGGAGTAATCCAGCTGGCAATCTGAGCGAGATCTGCTCGCAAGGGATGAGAAATGGCGTCGCGCATCGTGCTCTCGGGCGTCACAGGTCAAGCTCGGACGCAATCCTCGCAAAATAGGTTCGGATCAGACGATGGTAGCGGGCATCGTTCATCAGGAAGGCGTCATGTCCGTGGGGGGCATCGATCTCGGCATAGGTGACCGGCTTGTTGCCAGCAAGAAGCGCTTCCACGATTTCTCTCGAGCGTTCAGGGGGGAAGCGCCAGTCCGTCGTGAATGAAACCAGCAGACTTTTTGCCTTGATCGGGGAGAAGGCCCGCGTCAGGTTGCCTGCATGATCCTTTGCCGGATCGAAATAATCCAGGGCCCGGGTAATCAGAAGATAGGTATTGGCATCGAAGTAATTGGAGAACTTCTCCCCCTGATAGCGAAGATAGGATTCGATTTCGAATTCCACATCGAATCCGAATCGATAGTCATCGCCATGCCGTAACTGACGTCCGAATTTTTCGGCCATGTCGTCGTCGGAGAGATACGTGATGTGTCCGATCATGCGCGCGACCGACAGACCCAGCCGGGGTATCGTGTTCATCGCATAGTAATTTCCACCGTGAAAATCCGGATCGTTCACGATGGCACGTCGCGCCACTTCGTTGAAGGCAATATTCTGGGCGGAAAGCCTTGGTGTGGAGGCGATCACCACCGCATGCCGAAGACGCTCCGGATAGGCGATTGACCATTGCATGGCTTGCATGCCGCCCAGGCTGCCTCCCATGACTGCAGCAAACTGTCTGATGCCAAGACGATCGGCCAGACGCGCCTGGGCGTCCACCCAGTCTTCGACCGTAACCACGGGGAAAGCGGCACCATAGGGCTGGCCTGTTGCAGGATTGATCGATGCCGGACCGGTCGAACCGAAACACGATCCTGGATTGTTGACACCGATGACAAAGAACCGATCGGTATCCACCGGTTTGCCGGGCCCCACCATGTTGTCCCACCACCCCAGACTGGTCGGATCATCCTCAGGGTAACCGGCCACATGATGGGATGCATTGAGCGCATGACAGATCAGCACTGCATTGCTGTGCGCCGCATTGAGCGTGCCATAGGTCTCGTAGACCAGATGATAGGGGCCGAGCGATTGCCCGCTTCTGAGCGGCAGTGGCTCCGAGAATGTCGCTGAAAGAGGGGTGACGGCACCGACCGAACGGCCCTGAGGATGCATGTCCATGATCAATTGTCACCCAAGCCCGGGAGTTGTCCTAGCCAGACGCTGCATATGCGTGCGGTTGACAATCTGCAGCAATCGGGTCGCCTGTGTCTGAAGTGTTTGCGCAGATGTGACTTTTGTTTGCAGTTGTGAAACCCCGCCCTGCGAATACTTCTGCCGACCAGACGGCCATCGGAAAGAAGGTCGTCGGTCTTGAGAACCGGGCGCGTCGTCACGACGTATCCAGGTCGCATGCCTCTTCAATGCATTGTCTGAAAGGAAAGATCGTTGATCACATTTGAATCTGACACCCTTGTATCCGAAATATCCGCCTCTCCCCTTCCCACCTCCTTGCTGCAGCCACCGCCAGGTTCCCGACCGTTCAAGCGGCTTGATCTCGGCGGGCTTGAACCGCAGAAGTCGATCACTCCGCGGCAAAGACAGGTTCTCTACTGTCTTGCCGAGGGCAAGCCCAACAAACGCATCTGCGATGAACTCGGGATGTCCGAGGGTACGGTGAAGGTGCATATCGCCGCAATCTTCAGGGCCCTGAGGGTACGCAACCGGACACAGGCCACTGTCGTGGCTTTCCGGGAGGGCTGGCTTCATCCGGGCGTCTGATCCCGTTCCTGATTCCACTTGGCCAGTGCGGCTGACAGCTTGCCGGGATTGCCATGCCGAAGGATACGGTTCGCATGACGGGCACAGTCGGCTGCTCTGGTGCGCAGAATTTCCTGCTTGATCAACAGCACCTGGGCCGGGTGCATGGAAAACTCTCTCAGACCGAAACCCAGCAACAGTCGGGTCAGATCCGGATCCCCAGCCATTTCTCCGCACACCGATACAGGCAGTCCCTGACGGATGCAGGTCTGGATCACATCCCGAATCAGTCTGAGGACGGCTGGATGGACCGGGTTGTAAAGATGCGCCACTTCGCCGTCAGTGCGATCGATTGCCAGGGTGTACTGAATCAGATCGTTTGTGCCCAGAGACGCAAAATCCATTACGGGAAGCAATCCATCAATGGCCAGCGCTGCTGCGGGCACCTCGATCATGGCACCAATCGGGATGCGTTCATCGAATGATTGACCCTCGCCCCGTAACTGCTCCATCGCGACAGCGGTAAGTCGTCGCGCAGCCAGCATCTCCTGTGGTCCGCTTACCAGCGGTATCAGAAGCTTTATCGGGCCGTGCGATGAGGCCCGCAAAATGGCCCGGAGCTGTGTCATGAACAGATCGGGCTCGGCCAGGCACAGTCGAATTGCACGAAGGGCAAGCGCGGGGTTGGCTGGCGCTTCGCGATGCGCCGATACGCTGGGGACATCCTTGTCCGCACCCGAGTCGAGTGTCCGTATGGTGACCGGGCGGCCTTGCATCGCCATCACGACATCACGGTAGGCCTCGTATTGTTCGTCCTCCGACGGGGGGTCGGTTCGGTTCATGTACAGGAATTCGCTGCGAAACAGGCCCACGCCCTGGCATCCTGCCTCCAGGGCCTTGGGGCTGTCGGTCGGCAGGTCCAGATTGGCCAGCAGGCTGACCGATTCGCCGTCCAGTGTCTGTGAAGCGACATTCTTGAGACGAATCAGTCGTGTGCGTGCGAGTGCCTGTTCGGCCTGACGGACCTCATAGATGTTCAGAATCGGGGGGTCGATGCTGCCAAGGACCACCCCTGCCTCCGCATCCACGATGATGCGCTCGCCCTGTTGAACCAGTCGATGGAGACTCTGCAGGCCGACGACTGCGGGAAGACCAAGACTGCGTGCAAGGATGGCGGTATGCGATGTCGGACTGCCCGTGTCGGTGGCAAAGCCGGAAAACGAGTGCGCGCGCAGCAACAGCATGTCGGCTGGAGCGATATCGTGTGCCACCAGTACCCATGGCATGGCAGGCGTATCGCTGCTGTTTTCCGGTGCGGGTGGAAGCGCGATCCGGTGGCCGCCATCGGGGTGGCGCATGGCCTTCAGGATGCGTTCGACGATCTGTCGCACATCGGTGCGGCGCTCCCGCAGGTACGCATCCTCGATGCTGTCGAACTGCTCTGCAACCAGCTCATACTGCTGGACCAGCGCCCATTCCGCATTGCACTGTTCATCTGTGATGCGATTGCTCGTGGCTTCGATCAGCATCGGATCATGCAGAACGATGGCCTGCAGGTCGAGGAAGGCTCGCAGCTCTGCTGCAACCTCTTCCCCCAGGTCGTGACGCATTCTCCCGAATTCCTCGTCCACGGCCCTGACGGCAGCGTACAAGCGGGCGACTTCTGCAGGAGTTTCATCGGGGGGTATGGACCGTCGGGGTACATCGAGGGACGCGGGTGCGAGCACCCATGCCCTGCCGATCGCGATGCCGCGACCAACGGATATTCCGGAGACCGAGAACGCCACGGGATCAGGACTCCTCGCCAAAACGCGAGGCAAAAAGCGCGATCAGTGCCGCGAGGGCCTCATCCTCTCTGTCGCCACTGGTTTCGATGAGCACCTCGGTTCCCTTGCCGGCCGCAAGCATGGTGACGCCGAGCACGCTTTTGGCATTGACCCGCTTGCTGTTGCGTGAGAGCCAGACTTCACAGGGGAACTTCCCCGCCAGCTGACTCAATTTGGACGATGCACGCAGGTGAAGCCCAAGCTCATTGATGACGGGAACGATCTGCTTGGGCATGGTGACTCCTCAGCCAGCGGGTTCAATAAGGGCACAACTTGGCGCCATACACTCCTGCAGCCTGCTTGTCAGGGTATCAGGATCGAGCTCCCGGTAGGTCAGGGCCCTGAGCATCATCGGAACACTGACACCTGTGATTCCTCGCGCCTGAAGATCCCGGTGGAGTGACAGCCAGGCCGAAACGGCATTCGATGGCGTTGCCCCGAGCAGGTCGGCCATCAGCACGACTCGGTCGGGTCGTCCTTCGGCTATCCATGCATTCTCAATGGCGGCGGTGGCCTCATCAAGCGAGGAGTTGGCCGAGATGTCGACGACGGTCACATCCGCGATGTAGCGCCCGAACGCGTGACACGCCACCGCATGAAGGGCCTGGCCCAGAGGGGCATGACAGACGAGGATGAGCGCGGTCATTCGGAAGACATCAGCATCAGCAGCGAAGGAAATTCTCGACCGGGCATCTCTATGTCAGGTTGTTGCGAGAACGGCATCGATGAAGCGCGCAGCCACGTCAATATTGGCCTGCTGGGAAATCTCCTGAAACCCCGTCGGGCTGGTGACATTGATTTCTGTCAGAAACCCTCCGATGACATCAAGCCCGATCAGCAGCAGACCGCGTGGCGCCAGTTGCTGGCCTACTGCATCAGCGATGTCCCGCTCGCGCTGCGTCAGCGCCATTGCCACACCGCAGATCAGCCTCACCAACCAGGCAGGCGCCAC
>CAYYDO010000066.1:0-2818 GCA_964470595.1 uncultured Burkholderiaceae bacterium
GCGCCATCTCGTACGCCGTGAGCACGACCTGCGGAACATGCTGCGGCCTGCGGTGTTCGTCCCCGACTCGCGACGGCTCAATGTCATGCTGGACGACTTCCGCAGCAACCGCAATCACATGGCCATCGTCATCGACGAATACGGCGAAGTTGCAGGCATGATCACCATCGAGGACGTGCTCGAGCAGATCGTCGGCGATATCGAAGATGAACACGACATCGGCCGCGACGAGGGGAATATCCTCGAATTGTCGGGTCCGACACGCCGCTGGCGAATCCGGGCACTCACGCCGATCAGTCAGTTCAATGAAATTCTTGACGCATCCCTGAACAGTGAGCAACTGGAGACCGTCGGAGGTATCGTTACCGACGCCTTTGGTCGGGTACCCCGCCGTGGCGACGTCATCGATATCCAGGGATTCCGCTTCGAGGTTCGCAGGGCGGACGCCCGCCAGATTCATGTTCTGACCGTCTCGCGCCTGGCGGCCACCGCCGCCTGACCATGCGTACCGCGTCATGACCCCCGGATGATCCGTCTCACGGCCATCGCGGCGTGGCTCGCATACAGCGTCGGGCTGCACTGGATTTTTGTCAGTCTGCATCGCTATGCGGAAATGCCGGCGTGGATCGCCGCCCCGGCAACGCTGCTGCTCTCCGCCTATGTGGCCCTGTACCTGATAGCAGCTGTTGCGCTGTGTCGCTGGCTTGGTCTTCGGCACGACAGTCACCTCATGCCACCCGTTGCAGCCGCCGTGATCACACTGGCTGAGTGGCTGCGCGGAACGCTGCTGACCGGTTTCCCGTGGCTGTCCATCGGCTACCTGGCGATTGATACACCCCTCGCCGGTTTCGCTCAGGTCGTTGGCGTCTATGGTGTGGGCTTCGCCCTGACGCTGTGCCTGTTATGGCTGGTGCAGGTGCTGAAACTGCGCTGCAAGACGGCTTTCGCTGGCATCCTCATCGTCCTGACAGTTGGGCTGATTCTCGATGCGCATGTGGCGACCACGCCGCAAGGCAGGCCTCTTCGCGTGGCACTGGTTCAGGGCGCGATCGAGCAATCAATGAAGTTCGATCCCGGTCGCGAGAGGGATGCCATCCTGCAACAGATCGCAATTGCACGCGCCGCTGCCGTTCCCGGCGGGCCCCGTCTGATCGTGATGCCCGAGACCGCGCTGGTGCGCCCATGGGAACTCGTCGGATCCGATGTGCAGCAGGCGCTCTACCGACTCGTGATTCCGTCCGATGCAACGCTCATGCTGGGTCTCCCAATGCGTGATCCGGACGGTTATCGCAACAGCCTGATTGCCTTGCGGGCGGACACGCCCGCGGGAAGCTTCGCTGGTCGATACGACAAATATCACCTTGTGCCCTTTGGCGAATTCATCCCCTGGGGCTTTCGCTGGTTTGTCAACCTGATGAACATGCCGCTCGGCGATTTTCGCAGAGGCGCAGCCGTGCAGGCGCCGATCGCCGTCGAAGACCAGCGCATCGGTGTCAACATCTGCTTCGAGGATCTCTTCGGAGAGGAGATCATCCGCCCTCTGCATCCGGATATCCCTGAGTCGCGCCAGCCCACCATCCTTCTGAACATCAGCAACCTTGCCTGGTTCGGCGACACCATCGCACTCGGGCAGCACCTCGACATCGCCCGCATGAGAACCCGCGAGACGGGCCGTCCGATGATTCGTGCCACCAACACCGGAGCGACGGCAGCGATCGATCATCGCGGTCGTGTCACAGATCTTCTTCCCTATGGTCAGGCGGGTCTGCTGGTGACACAGGTACAGGGCATGACGGGAACGACACCATTCATCCGCTGGGGAAATCTGCCTGTCCTGATCGTGTCGCTGTGCCTGCTGACACTCGGAATGGTTGTCCGTCACCGGGGCACTGCAGGGTCAGTCGGCTAGAATCGGGGCCATGCAAAGCTTCCAGAAACTCATTCTGACGCTCCAGAACTACTGGGATGCGCAGGGGTGCGCACTGCTCCAGCCAATCGACATGGAGGTCGGTGCAGGCACTTCGCACACGGCCACCTTTCTTCGGGCGCTCGGGCCCGAGCCATGGCGCGCTGCGTATGTGCAGCCGTCCCGACGACCCCGGGATGGCCGCTACGGCGAGAATCCCAACCGCCTTCAGCACTACTACCAGTACCAGGTCGTTCTGAAACCGTCTCCCGCAAACATCCTGGACCTCTATCTGGGATCGCTCCGTGCGCTGGGCATCGACCCTTCAGTCCACGACATCCGCTTTGTTGAAGATGACTGGGAAAACCCCACGCTGGGCGCCTGGGGTCTGGGCTGGGAAGTCTGGCTCAATGGAATGGAAGTGACCCAGTTCACGTATTTCCAGCAGGTGGGCGGCATCGATTGCGCGCCGATCACGGGCGAGATCACCTACGGCATCGAGCGACTGGCCATGTATCTGCAAGGTGTCGAGAATGTCTTCGATCTCGTGTGGACAGACACTCCGGCAGCAGACGAACGACGTCTGACCTATGGTGATGTTTACCATCAGAACGAGGTCGAACAGTCCGCTTACAACTTCGAGCACAGCAATGTCCCCGTCCTGTTCCAGCGTTTTGGCGAACACGAAGCGGACGCACGCCGTCTGCTGGATGTCGGCCTGGCGCTGCCGGCCTATGAGCAGATTCTCAAGGCGGCGCACACGTTCAATCTGCTGGATGCCCGGGGTGTCCTTTCCGTGGACGAAAGGACCCGGACGGTCGCCCGCGTCCGGGCGCTGGCGGCGCTGACGGCCAATCACTTTGTCGGGAAAGATGATGGAAAGCGCTAAACACGACGCCCTTCTCGAGATCG
>CAYYDO010000066.1:2828-10295 GCA_964470595.1 uncultured Burkholderiaceae bacterium
CACGGAGCGGGCCCAGTACAGCGGACGCATCCGCAATCTCTCCAGGGCAGTCGCACAGGCGTACGTCGCAGCCCGCGAGAAGCTCGGGTTTCCCATGCTCGCCCGCCACTGAGCAGATCACATCCCGCGCCTGCCGTTTTCCTGCGATTGCCCATGACCCCGTCCAACTCATTACCGCTACTGATCGAACTGCTGACCGAGGAGCTGCCACCCAAGGCACTGCGTCAACTCGGGACTGCCTTCGCAGGCGCGATCAGCGAAAGACTGATCCGCGATCAGCTCTGTGAAGCCGATGCGGAGATCATCACATTCGCCAGCCCCCGTCGACTGGCCGTGCTGATCCCGGCTGTGCGCAGCGAGGCACCCGAGTACGAGCGTGTTGAAAAACTGCTCCCGGTCGCCATTGCACTTGATGCCGCAGGCCAGGCATCGGCACCATTGATCAAGAAGCTTGCGGGGCTGGGGCTGCGAATCGGGGAGAACATCACCCTCGCCGATCTCGAACACTCCCTGGAGGGCAAACAACCCGCGCTTGTGTATCGCTGCAAGGCCAGGGGCGCCCTGCTCGCGGATTCCGCGCAGGCGGCACTCACCGCGGCTCTCGATCATCTGCCCATACCCAAGATGATGAATTACCAGCGACCGGACGGGCAGACCGTCCGCTTCGTACGACCAGCGCACGGCCTGCTCGCGATGCACGGCGAGCGTGTCCTGCCACTGTCGGCACTCGGGTTGCAGGCCGGCGACAGCACTCTTGGTCATCGCTTCCACTCCAGCGTGCCCATCCGTATCCGCAATCCTCTCCATTACGCCGACCAATTGAGAGAGGAAGGTCATGTGCTGGCCTCATTCGAACAACGCAGGGCATTCATCCGGCAGCGTATCGAGAGCGCCGCTCGGCCAGATCATCCCATCATGCCGGATGCCCTGCTCGATGAGGTCACCAGCCTCGTCGAATGGCCAGTCGTTCTGGAAGGTCACTTCGAACAGGAGTTTCTCGCTGTTCCCCAGGAGTGCCTGATTCTGACCATGCAGCAGAACCAGAAGTACTTCGCGCTCACCGACAGGAGCGGCAAGCTGATCAACCGATTCCTGCTCGTCAGCAATATCGCCTCGCGCGATCCGGGTGTCGTGGTGTCGGGCAACGAGCGGGTACTCCGGGCCCGTCTGGCCGACGCGAAGTTCTTCTTTGATCAGGATCGGCGGAAACCATTGCTCACGCGCGTGGACGGCCTGTCGTCAGTGGTCTATCACAACCGCATTGGCACGCAGCGCGAACGGATCGATCGTCTCGCGCATCTGGCCATGACATGGTCCGGTCAGATGGGTGTGGCGGCAGACAGCGCCCGCCGTGCCGCCATGCTGGCCAAGGCCGACCTGCTGACCGACATGGTCGGCGAGTTCCCCGAACTCCAGGGCGTGATCGGAACCTACTATGCACGTCACGATGGCGAATCCGAAGATGTCGCCGGTGCGATTGCCGGACATTACCATCCGCGATTCTCCGGCGATACACTTCCGGAGACGCCCTTGGGCATGTTGCTGGCCCTTGCCGACAAGCTCGAGACGATCGTTGGTATCTGGGGACTCGGACAGGCCCCCACCGGAGACAAGGATCCGTTCGCTCTGCGCCGTCACGCGCTGGGCGTCATCCGAATCATCATCGAGGGCAGACTCGCTCTCGACCTCGATACGCTTCTTGCCGACACGGCGGCTGCTTTCGCCGGTATCGATACCGTGCGCCCGGATCTTCCCGCCATCCGCGGCTTCATCGTTGACCGGATCCGGGGATGGCTCCGCGAAAAAGGGCATTCCGCCGAAGCAATCGATGCCGTTCTCTGCATGTGCCCAGGGCGTATTGCCGACATTCCCGATCGCCTTGCGGCACTCGATATCTTCATGGCACAGCCGCAGGCGCAGTCACTGTGCGCGGCAAACAAGCGCATTGGCAATCTGCTCAGGAAATCCGATACCGCAGCTACAACCATGACCCAGAGTCTGCTCAGGGAGCCTGCCGAAATCAGGCTCGCGGACACCATCGCGGTGGTCGCTCCCGCCGTGGCGCAGGCATTCGCGGCAGGGCGTTATGCCGAGGCACTCAACGCACTGGCTGATCTGAAGGAGCCGGTCGACCGCTTCTTCGACGACGTCATGGTGCTTGCCGACGATCCAGCCATACGTGCCAACCGGCTGGCTCTTCTGGCCAGCCTGCACCGCTCGATGAACCAGATTGCAGACCTCTCGCGTCTCGCAACAGGCTGACTGAAACGGGGGGCGCGCTCATGAACCCAGCCACCATGCCGCTGATCATCCTTGATCGGGATGGCGTGATCAATCATGACAGCGATGACTACATCAAGACGCCGGACGAATGGGAGCCTATTCCGAACAGCCTCGAAGCCATTGCCCGACTCACACATGCCGGCTGGTCGATTGCTATCGCCAGCAACCAGTCCGGTATCGAACGCGGGCTTTTCGATATCAACACCCTGCATGCGATTCACAACAAGATGATCCACGCTGCCGCCGACCGTGGTGGTCGCATCGACGCCATTTTCTTCTGTCCGCACGCACCCGCAACCGGGTGTGCCTGCCGCAAGCCGGCGACCGGCTTGCTGCGGGATATCGAAGCACGGTTCGGACGCAGCCTGGAGGGAGTGCCCCTGGTTGGGGACTCCCTGCGTGACCTGCGTGCGGGTGCCGAAATGGGATGCAGCCTGTGGCTGGTCAAAACGGGCAAAGGTGGCAAGACGATCGCCGAGTCCACCCGCCACGCGGACAAGCATCTGCCTGCGGGCACGCAGATGGGACATGATCTCTTTGATGTCGTGGACCATCTGCTCAAGGCAGATGGCAGCAGATCCGCCGGGGCTCCCTCCTGATGCTGGCAGTTCGCGCACTGGTATTTCTGATTTTTCAGACGATCAGTCTCATGATCTGGGCGACCCTCGTGATCGTCCTGGGCCCGTTCATGACCTTCAATGCGCGCTATCGACTGGCCTCGTATTGGCCGAAGATGAACATCTGGGCAGCACGCACGATCCTCGGTATCCAGTACCGCGTCATCGGAATGGAGAACCTTCCCGATGGGCCCGCCATTCTCCTGTCGAAACACGAGTCGGCCTGGGAGACGCTCTTCTACCCCAGCATCATGCCGCGGGCTTTGTGCTTCGTGTTCAAACGGGAGTTGCTGTGGTTGCCATTCTTTGGCTGGGGCATCGCACTGCTTCGCATGATCGCGATCGATCGCAGCAAGGGGCAGGATGCTTTCGAACAGATCCGGGTCAAGGCACAGGATGTCATGCACCGGCAGGGCCGCTGGATGGTTTTTTTCCCGGAAGGAACACGCGTGCTGCCCGGTCGTCATGTGCGTTTCAAAACCGGAGGGACCCGCCTGGCGGTCGCCACTGGTGTGCCCGTCATACCGATTGCCATGAATTCCGGCGACCTCTGGCCGAGAAAATCATTCATCAAAAAGCCCGGCATCATTACGGTGTCTATCGGGCCACCCCTCTTGCCGGAAAATGAGGATGCGACTACGCTCATGAGCAAAGTCGAGAACTGGATACAGCAGGAAATGCGCGTCTTGAGTCCCGGTCGTCAGGCAGTGCCTACCTCATGAAATTGCTGGAGCAACTCTTTCTTCCCTTTGTGCTGGGCAACGACTCGCGCCCGGCACCAACGGAATCTCCCGACGCATCCGGTTCACCCGAAATCCGCCCCGGCGCAAAGGATCGGAGACATCGCACGGTGGCGCTCCAGGGTCAGACCGTCGCGTGGGAGTTGCGTCGAACCCGCCGCAAGACAGTCGGCATGTCGATCGGCCAGGAAGGCAAGATTCAGGTCAATGCCCCGCGATGGGTTCCGGTGAGCGATATCGAATCCATCCTGCAGGAGAAATCACGCTGGCTGCTGGCGCGCCTCGCGGAATGGTCCCAGACCGAGCAGCAGCGGCCCCTGCCCCAGCAGCAATGGATCGATGGTGGCCGTCTGCCCTATCTGGGCAGACCAATGGTCATGAGCATCGCCCCCGACAATCAGGAAACCCGCTGGGACGATTTCCGGCGCGAGCTGCAACTGGCGCTCCCACGGGACGCCTCCGTCGAGCAGTTTCGCGACGCGGTGCACGCCTGGCTTCAGCACCAGGCAAGAGTTCTCTTTCAGGCACGACTCACCCTGATCAGTGCCTCATCGGGCCGGGCCTACAGTCGTTTCAGCCTGAGCAATGCGCGTGGACGCTGGGGAAGTTGTACGCACGACGGTCACATTCGCCTCAATTGGCGACTCATCCACTTCGGTGAAGAAGTGATCGACTATGTGATCGCCCATGAACTCGCACACATCCGAACCATGGATCACAGCCGCGGCTTCTGGGATGAAGTTGCCGACATACTGCCCACCTATCAGGACGGCAAGACACTGCTACGGCGCGCACGACTCGATACACTGCCCACCTATTGAGCGATCCCCGAGGTACTGTCGTCGGCTACCGGACGGCAGTGCGCCATGGCGTTGGCGAGCCGGATGAAGGTCTCGACAGACAATTCCTCCGCGCGCTGCGTCGGTGCGATATTCAGAGACTCCCAGTCGATCTCGTGCGCATATGCCGAGAGGGCATTGCGAAGCATCTTGCGACGCTGTGCAAAAGCTGCCAGAACCAATGAGGAAAACACATGCCAGTCATGGATGCCCACCGCATCGGATGCGATGGGCTCCATTCTCACCACCGCCGAATCGACTTTGGGTGCGGGACGAAAGGCGCCAGGAGGCACCTTCAGGCAGCGCGCCATACGGTAGCGGGCCTGAAGCATGACCGACAACCGCCCGTAGAGTCTTGATCCCTCCGGTGCCAGCATGCGATCGACGACCTCTTTCTGAAGCATCACATGCTGATCGCGGATGACATGTGCTGACTCGAGCAACTGAAAGAGAATCGGCGTGGATATGTTGTAAGGCAGATTGCCCACAATACGAAGTTCACCGCCAAGGGATGCCGCCAGCGCCGGAAAATCGATGGTGAGCACATCCTGCTGAAGAATCGTGACCTGGATCGGCGGAAATCGCTCGGCGAGCCGGGCTGCCAGGTCACGGTCAATCTCGATCACGACGAGACGTCCGCATCGGGCAAGAAGCGGGGTCGTAATCGCACCCTGACCAGGGCCGATCTCGACGATATGCTCGCCGGGCTTTGGATTGACACAGGCGATGATCCGCTCGATCACAACGGGATCATGCAGAAAATTCTGGCCGAATCGCTTCCTCGGAATGTGTGCCGGAACATCCGGGGAGTGCGATGCCGCTGCAGCTTCCGGGTATGACGCCTCAGAGCTCGTCGCTCTTGATCTCGACATAGGCGTTGGCCCGCACCTCGCGTGTCCAGTCAGCCAGGGCCTCGGAAAGTTTCTGTTCGCGAAGAACCATGCGGGCCGCAATCCTCAGACGCTGCTCGGTGAGAGGCTCCCGCTTGCGCTCGATGAGCTGGATCAGATGCAACCCGAAAACCGAGCGCACCGGCTCGCTGATCTGGCCAGGCTGCAACTGGAACATCGCACGCTCGAACTCGGGCACCAGATCGCCCGGATACGCCCAGTCAAGTTCGCCACCGCGTTGCGCCGAGCCGGGATCCTGAGAGAAATCTCGTGCGATGTCGGCAAATTCCGCACCAAGTTCAATCCGGCGACGCAACTCGATGAGTCGCCGCGTGGCCTGCTCCTCGGACACCTGCGCATCGACACGCAACAGGATGTGCCGAGCGCGATGCACCGTGACTTCCTGAGCGCGCAGTGTGGAACGCCGATCTTCAAGAATCAGAATGTGAAATCCGTTGGGGCTGCGCACCGGCGCGGAGAGTTGCCCGGGTCGCAGTGTGGAGACAGCCTCGAGGAACAAGGCAGGAAGGCGTTCACGACTGCGCCACCCCAGGCTTCCGCCCTCTTCGCGATCAGGCGCATCCGAGACCTCGCGGGCGAGTTCGGCAAACGGCTTGCCCGAGCGCAGTGCCTCCTGAACCTGACGCACCCTGGCCATCGCAGCATCGGCGTCTTCCTTGCTGGCGCCCTCCGCGAGTCGGATCAGGATCTGGGATACACGCAATTCGTCGATCCGTTGAATCGACTGGCCTTGCGAGGCAATGAAGGTATCCACCTCGCTCTCGCTGACCTGGAGGCGGTTCTCGACATCCCGCTCACGCAATCGAGAAAGAATGATTTCCTCGCGGATATCCTGACGGAACGCGGCAAAACTGACGCCCTCACGCTCGAGCTGATTGCGCAAGCCGGTCACACTCATTCCGTTTTGCTCGGCGATGCGTGCAATGCTTCGGTCCAGCGTCACATCATCGACGCGGATGCCGCTCTCGCGCGCCAGTTGAAGCATGGCCTGTTCCTCGATCAGGCGGTCGAGCAACTGGGCGCGCAATACGGCAGGTTCAGGAATCTCCACCCCCTGACGGCGAAGGTTCTGAACGAACTGCCGTTCCCGACGTTGCAACTCGCTGGCGGTAATGGCCTCGCGGTTGACGATCGCCACCACGCGATCGATCAGCCGGGGCATTGCCTGCGCCGAGGATGCAGCACTCTGGGCCTGCAACGGCGCCATCGGCACCATCAGGCAGAGCCAGAGGAACATGCCTGCGGCAAGATGGCCGGCATGTCGGGGGGTGAACATGTGCATATCGAGGAGGCGCATCACAAGCCTGATTTACTGAAAATTATCAAATTTCGCGGGTAACGGTGCGATCTGGTTGATCATCTGGTAATTGGGAATGCTTCTGGTCAGCACAGCCAGCGGGCTTGGCCCCACTCGGCCCATGCCATTCAATTCGATCTGGAAAAATATCGCGGCGTTCCGTTGCGATGCGCTGGCCGCATACTGCTGCACCACCACCCGCCCGACCCAGCACCCGCCATCGTACTCGACCCCGGCAAGCGCCTCGACAACACCCGAATTCTGGTTTTCCTTTACGCCACCGATGTTCCGGAACGCATACTGATATCGCCCCACAGCATACCAGTAGGGTGCAATCGGCCACTGGGCAGCAAAGTCGACGGTGTTGGACGAATCCCTGACGAAGCGATACGAGGCACTGAAAGCGCTTGCGGGCCGGGGGTTGAATCGGTTGACCAGGGAAATGGCCTGCCATTTGCCAGACGAAGGCGTGTACTGAATCTGGGAGTCGATCGCCCAACCTCGCAGTGGGCGTGCAGATATCTGACCCAGCAAATCCGAATTGCGGTCCGTGCGCGGCGTGCCTCCGGGGAGTGTGACCCGTTGCTCCGCAAAGTAGAAACGTTGCCCGATAGCCGCCCGCAGCAGTTCGGCACCGCTCTTGTCCTCGATGAACCGGGTGGTCAACCCCGCAGTCACCTGATTCAGATCAGCGACCCGGTCATGACCGTTGAACGCCACATCAGAAAACAGATGGGCAAAACTGAGGCTGGGTGAAGGCACTCGCTGCAGCGCAAGCTG
>CAYYDO010000067.1:0-10294 GCA_964470595.1 uncultured Burkholderiaceae bacterium
CCCGAGCCACTTTCACCGACCCCGAGGTGGCGCGCGTGGGTGTCAGCGAAACCGAAGCGATGGCGCAGGGCATGGCATTCGAGATCACACGATACGGGCTGGACGATCTTGACCGGGCGATTGCCGATGGCACCGCGCGAGGCTTCGTCAAGGTGCTGACGGCCCCGGGGTGCGATCGCATCCTCGGTGTCACCATCGTGGGTGAGCATGCGGCCGATCTGCTTGCCGAATATGTGCTTGCCATGAAACATGGTCTTGGTCTGAACCGGATCCTGGGCACCATCCACACCTATCCCACCATGGCCGAGGCCAACAAATACGCCGCCGGCGAGTGGAAGCGTGCCCATGCACCCCAGAGGCTGCTGCGATGGCTCGCCCGCTATCACGCATGGGAGCGCGACTGACGATCGCGTGCCACGATGCCCTCACTGTCCATCATCATTCCCGCGCTCAACGAGGCCGCTGGCATCGAGGCCCTGCTGCAGGGGCTGCAGCCCCTGCGCGCTCAGGGTGCCGAGCTGGTGCTGGTCGATGGAGGAAGTGCGGATGGCACACCAGACCTGGCAGCGCACTGGGTCGATGTCGTAGTCGCAGCGCCGCGAGGTCGGGCCGTGCAGATGAATGCAGGTGCGGAGGTTGCCAAGGGCGATGTGCTGCTTTTCCTGCATGCCGATACGCGGCTGCCAGAAGGTGCCGCTGTCATGGTGCAACAGGCCATTGCAGATGGTGCTGTATGGGGGCGGTTCGATGTCCTCATCGATGGACGCTCGCCCATGTTGCGCATCGTCGCGGCGATGATGAATCTGCGTTCGCGTCTGACGGGCATTGCCACCGGAGATCAGGCGATCTTTGTGACAGCACCCGCCTTTCACGCTGCCGGTGGGTTTCCTGATCAGCCATTGATGGAAGACATCGAGTTGTCGGTGCGTCTGAGGCGGCAGCAACCGCCGGCCTGTCTGCGTGCGCATGTGATCACCTCGGGCCGGCGCTGGGAGAGCCGCGGTGTCTGGCGCACCATCATGCTGATGTGGTGGATTCGCTGGCGGTACTGGCGCGGTGATTCGCCAGCGCGTTTGGCACAGGCGTATAAATGAGCGGGCACATCGACACCACGATCATTGTTTTCGCCAGGCTGCCCCTGCCTGGTCAGGCCAAGACGCGGCTTGTGCCTGCCCTGGGTGAAAACGGGGCAGCAGCCCTGGCCACGCGCATGCTGCATCATGCGGTCACGCAGGCGGTGCGCGCCGATCTGGGCCCGGTCGAGTTGTGCATGACACCGCAATCCGCGCACCCACTCGTGCGCGATGTCGCCACTGCGCATCCCATCCAGGTCGCCGATCAGGGTCCGGGAGATCTTGGCGAGCGTATGCACCGCGCCCTTGGTCGTCGCCTGCGTACATCTCCCAAAGCATTGCTGATAGGCACCGATGCCCCAGCGCTGGATACCGTGAGGCTTCGAGAGGCATCCGCTGCTCTCGATGAAGTTGATGCGGTGTTCATTCCTGCGCTGGATGGCGGATATGCCCTGATCGGCCTGCGTCATCCGGAGCCCCGCCTGCTGCTGGGGATGACATGGAGCCAATCGCAGGTGATGCAGCAGACGCGCGACCGGCTGCGCCGTGCAAACCTGCGCTGGGCCGAGCTGCCGCCAGTCGCCGATGTCGATGAGCCGGCCGATCTGTGTCACGTACCGCCTGATTGGCTGGCAGGCCTCGCCAGACCGGAGACGCCATCATGAGGCGCCTGCTGCTTGTTGGCGCCGGGCATGCCCATGCATTGCTGTTGAACCAGTTGGCTCGGCAACCCTTGGCGGGCGTCGAGGTGATCATGCTGTCACCTCAACCCATGGCGCCATATTCGGGCATGGTCCCCGGATGGCTGGCGGGACATTACCGCTTCGACGACATCGTGATTGATTTTCCCGCCCTTGCCGCCAGGGCTGGCGCCGTCTGGAAGCAGGGTGAATTGCATCTGCTCGATCCCGACCAGCAAAAGGTGGTGCTCACCGATGGCAGCGTCATGCCCTATGACATTGTCTCGCTCAATGTGGGCTCCACCTTGCGGCCTCCGCCAACAGAGCACGCACAAATCCTGACGCTGCGACCGCTTGCGGATTTGCGTGCAGGCTTTGAGCCACTGGTGCAGCGCTGGCAGACCGAGCGCAGTGATGCCCCGTGCACGCTGGCCGCGGTGGGCGGTGGCGCAGCCGGATTCGAATCGCTGTTGGCCGTTGTGCACCGATTTCGACGCATGCGACCCGAGCGGATCGTTCGCGGGGAGTTGGTCACGAGTGGCCCGGAGATTCTTCCCGCCATGGCGGACAGGGCGCGGGCTGCCGCCCTGCGGGCGCTCGCCTCGGCCGGGATCAGCGTGAAGCTCGATGCAGCTTGGGGCCCCCGGGTGGATCAGGACAGCGACATCGTGTTGTGGGCAACAGGTGCACAGGCACATGACTGGCAGTGCGATGTGCAGCGACGTGGTGCCTTGAGCGTCGATGCATCGGGCTTCGTGCGTATCGATGAACGGCTGATGTCCGTGTCGCATTCAACAGTGTTTGCCGTGGGCGATTGCGCCAGTTGGCGTTCGCATCCGCTTCCCAAGGCCGGCGTGCACGCCGTGCGCATGGGGCCGGTTCTGGCTGCGAACGTACGCGTGGCCCTGGGGGGTGCGGGTGAGTTTGTCAGGCACCAGCCACAGGAACAGTTTCTTGCGCTTCTTGCCACGGGTGATGGACGGGCCATTGCCTCACGCGGAAAACTGGCGGCCGAGGGTGCATGGGTGTGGCGCTGGAAGGATCTCATCGACCGTCGCTTCATGCGTCAGTTTCAATCGTGACGCAGTGATTGGGTCAGTCCGGGTCCGGTTGGCAGAGCATAAGGCGCGACCTGAGAGCGGATTTCCTCCGCGCCTTTGGCGAAGAGTCCGCCACTGTGCCTGCCTTGAAGGCGGTGGCCGTGGGTGCCGATGCAGATAACACCGGTGGACGAAGCGTGGCGTACATCGCTGACCTGGAATTGCGTCACTCAGGTTCGCGCTGAAACGCCCACGGCGTGGGTCTTTACGCGAATTGACACAACTTTACCCAAACCGCTCTTTAGCCCGCTCGGGCAGGACCGTTACTGTTCATGAGTGACGCGACAAGCGTCGTGCAGATCACTCCCAACATAAAATAGGAGAGTTCATCATGAGCAATATTGGAACGATTGGCGGTATTGGTCAGTCCATGCAGGGTCTGGAAAACCTGCGTCAGACGCAGCGTCCGGAGTCCTCCAGAATGACTCAGCCCTCGGCCGGGCCACTGCCATCGGCCGGCAGCCAGCAGCGTCCTGATCCGACGCAAATGGCCGAGGATCTCTACACAAGAATCGACACCACGCAGCGCGGTTCGTTTACCAAGGCAGATCTTCAAACGGCCCTTGACACGGTATCGGCCAGCAGCGGCATCTCATCGGGTAGTGCCGTCAATGTCGATGAGGTGTTCGCATTTCTCGATGCCGATGGTGATGGCACCGTGAGCAAGCAGAGTTTCGTCGACACGATGGTGGCGCTGCGAGATGGTGGCGGACCAGGTGCTGCCGGTGGTATGAGCGGCCCCGGAGGGCCGGGCGGTCCAGGGGCCGGCGGCGGACCTGGGGGTGGACCCGGCGGTGGCGGCCCCGGCGGCCCTGGCGGGCCCGGTGGAAAGTCATCCCAGGGCAGCAGCATGTCAGGTGACGATCCCGTGGCATACCAGTTCATGACACTCGTGCAGAGTCTGCTCGGCGAGGACAGCGAACCCGCCAGTTGGGTCTCGTACAAGGCCTGACCATGAAGCACGTAGGGTGGGGTGTTGCGCCCAGGGGCGCAATGGCCGATTTCATGCCAACGCGTCGACGGCTGCTGCTTGCCGCAGCCACGGGTGGTCTGGGGTTTGCCGCATGGTCATGTTCCGGATGGGCGGGTGACAGCGACACGCCATGGATGCATGTGGCGTTGACCCAGGACCCGGCCACCGGGCAATGGATCAGAAGGTTCTCGGGTCGGGCCGCGCCCGTCGATGCGCTGCCTGACCCGGTCACAGGGGCGCTCATCCGGGTGCGGGAGTTCTTTCCGAACCAGCACGATCCGTTTCCCATCAACGACCGACTCATGCTGGGCGAAGGCGGATACATGCTCCGCACACTGGATCGCGCACGCATGGGGATGGCCCCCGGGCGCGATCACCAGTCATGGTCGATGAACATGATTCCCTTTGGCATCATGCTCGACGGATCGTTCCTTGACCCTTCCGGGCCTTGGTTCGACGGGGGGCCCGCCAGCCCGCACAATCCGTTTGATCGTGCCTGTACCGGCTGGGAGTACGAGGTCATGCATCCCGTGGTGTCGCGTCTCGTCGGCGTGCCATCTGCAATTGCAGGTCATGTCCAGCCCAGCGGACTGTTTCACTATCACGGGTATCCGCGACTGCTCATCGCCAGCTTGCGGATGCTGGCCACCAGCCGAGGGGGCGCGACAGCACCACTGCTGGTGGGCTATTCGGCAGACGGGTTTCCGATCGTGGACCACCTCGTGGCATCGCGCGGAGATGGTCGCCAGGAGTTCTGCTTTTCAGGCTATGTGCTGCGCAGCGGGCAGCGTGTCGTGCTCTCCCGGACAAATCCGGCGCTGGTACCCAATGGGCCCTTCGACGGATTGTTTGTTCAGGACTATGTGTTCGATCCCGAGAGAAAGCGTCGGGAGATCGAGGCCAGGCTCGATCGGGGCGAGTCGTATCATGGTCTCACCCGTCGTGCGCTCGACGAGGGCCGCGCTGCCTATGTGCTGCTGGATCCGCATAACGGTGCTCATCTTGCCGATGTCGAGGGCTATGCGCAGAAGGTGTTTGCCTACGTGCTCACCCCGGATTGGCCCATGGTGCCGCGAATCTTTGCTTTTGAGCCCGACGACAGTTTCAAGAACGTGATCCCTCTGGACCCTCCGTCGCGGCGTGCTGGCGCGGCAGGGCCGGCGAGCGCGCAACCGCGTATGGGTCCCGGGCGACGGGCGCTCTACACCGCATGTTCCGATGAGATGAAATCCATCCGTCAGTGGTTCGACCGGCCTATCTACTGACCCGGTCGTCTGGGTCGATCGGTATCAGGATGCGAATGCGAAAGCCGCCTTCGGCCAGGTTGGAGGCGGTGACGCTGCCGCCATGGGCCTCGACGGCACGACGGGTAATCGCCAGACCCAGACCATAGCCATCTCCTGCATGTTTCGCCTCGCGCACAAAGGGATCGAAGATGGCCGAGAGATCCCCCTGGGCGACCCCCATGCCCTGATCCTCGACGGTGATCTGGACATCGCGAGCTTCGAGGCTGGCACGAATGGCGATTCGCGAGTGCTCGGGTGAATGGCGCACGGCGTTGCGCACCACATTGTCGATCGCCCTGTGAAGGAGTTCATGGTGGACGGTGAGCTCCAGGGAGTCCGGGCACTCGATCCGTATCTCGCAGTGCTTTTGTGCCGTATCCAGTTGTGCATCACTGGCGATGGCATCGAGTACATCACGGAGCGGTATCTTTTCACGCTGTCCGAGTGAACCCTCGTTTTCCAGGCGGGCCAGTGTGAGCAGTTCGTTCACGAGCCGGTTCATGCGCTCGATATCGGTGTGAAGCCGGGCCCGCATCTCGGCCTGCCGCTCGGGCACCTTCTCCATCAGATCGGCAGCGATCTGGAGACGCGCAAGCGGCGCACGCATCTCGTGAGAGACATCGTGCAGCAGGCGTCGCTGGCTGGACACCAGCGCCTGCAGGCGATCGGCCATGTGATCGAAACCGGAGCCCAGCGCGGTGAGTTCATTGCGTGAGTCGCCAAGGGCATCGCCGATGCGTTCTTCCAGCCGGCCCTCTGCGATGGACCGGAATGCCTGATCCAGGCGGCGAATCGGACGTGTCACATAAGACGCCATCGCTGCTGCGAACACGAGGCTCACGATGCCACCGATGCCGATCGGCATCAGCAGGGGGAAAAGCGAGGGGGGATGTGGCGGCGGCTGCAGGAGTGGAAGCAGCGGGCCATCGGGGGAGGGGCGCAGCAACCAGACGGTCGCACCCACCGCAAGCGACGTGGCCACCTGAGCGAACCAGAAAAACCAGAAGAAGCGCCAGAACAGTGAACCCATCGGATCAGGCCTTGATGAACTGGTAGCCGCGTCGAATCACGGTCTCGATCCAGGGCTGGCCATCGGGACGGGGACCAAGCTTGCTGCGCAGACTGCTGATGTGCATGTCGATGCTCCGATCAAAACGTGCCAGGGGTCTGCCAAGGGCCTGCTCGGAGAGCTGATCCTTGCTCACGACCGATCCGATATGACGGACCAGAATCTCGAGAAGGCTGTACTCCGTGCTTGTGAGCCGCAGTGCAGCGCCGTGCAGTTCGGCGCGCCGCTCGCCAGGTTTGAGCACCAGGTCTCCCGATTGAAGTGTCGGGGAGACGGACAGGTCGGGAGACGTTCGCTTGAGAATCGCCCGAATGCGAGCCAGGAGTTCGCGGGGCGTGCACGGCTTTGGAACATAATCATCGGCACCCAGTTCGAGCCCCAGGATACGGTCGAGGTCATCGCCCCGACCCGTGAGCATGAGCACAGGAATGGTCGAGGTTTGCCTGATCTGACGCAGGGTATCGATGCCGGATTGCCCGGGCATCATGATGTCGAGAACCACCATGTCGGCGGTCCCGGACAGCGCGAGTTCCGCGCCGCGGATGCCGTCCGCGGCGACCATCACATCAAACCCCTCGGCCCTGAGGTAGTCGCCCAGCAGTTCCGTGAGGCCCGCGTCATCATCGATCAGAGCGATGCGGTGCGCCATGCCGAAATGTTATGTCAGCTCGCACACCATGACAGCGATCTTTGCAAATCTTTGCATGTCCGTTGGGCAACGGCTCCGAATCTGCGGGATTGCGCGAAATCCTGATCACCAGCGCAGCACGCGCGGCCCCGCAATCGCACCGAGTGCCGCGGACACACCGATCCCCACCGTATACCAGGTGGCCACGAATGCCGCCGAGGCTTCGGGGCAGGAGAGGGAATAGCCGAAGGCACCGAGCGAGCCGGCCAGAAGCCCGGCCGCGAAACCGGCCGCCGCAAGGCGTGTGGGTGCCAGACCGCGCATGGCCCACAGGGTGATCGCCAGTGCGGGCAGTGAAATGACAGGCACCCGCCACGCACACGACAGCCATGAATGGCCGAGCAGCGCATCGAGCCGGGCGCCGCTGGGTGTGGCCAGGAGAGCGATGGCGCCAATCACCATCATGATCAGCACCACGGCCAGCGCAAAGCGCTGCGGACGGTAGGCGGAGGCTGCGGGTCGTGAGAGCCGCTCACTGAGCCAGACGCCAGCAATCGCGAGTGCAGCGGCATAGGCGAGCTTGGTCCATGGCACTGCGGTGGCGTACATCTGCGCAGGGATCGTGCCGAGTGTGCCGATGGCGATGAGGGCGCTTGTCACGAGCCCGATCATCGCCGCGGGAACGATACGTTGCCAGGTGAGCGCGCGAGGGGCAGGGCCCGCATTGCGCGCGAGCATGTCGATCAGGGTGTCGGTCTTCATGGCTGTCGTTGAATCAGCGCGTAGTGGTTCATGACGGTGTGTCCAGTTTTACAAGCTCGGCAAGCCGCTTCAAACCGCGGTGCACCTGCACCTTGATGGCGGACTCCGACGAACCCGTTCGGGTAGCGGCTTCGGCAACCGAAAGCCCGTCGATTTTCGTCAGCACAATCGCCTGCCTCTGGGCATCGGGCAGGGCATCGAGCAGCACGGTCAGATCGCGTTTCGCGGTGCTGTCTTCTGTGTCGCTGGCCAGCAGAAATTCGTCGACGTCGTCGATGGCATCGTGCAGTGCCTCGCGCCGGGCGCGCCGCCGCCACAGATCGACCAGCTTGTGCCGTGCAATCGCCACGGCCCACGCACTGACCGGAAGTGTGGGGTCATGGGTGCCGCGCTGAAGATGCAGGGCCAACAGAGTCTCCTGAACCAGGTCTTCCACGTCATCCGGAAATGCCGACAGCCGGCGTCGCAGATACGCCCGCAGGCGGCATGCAAGCATTTCCAGGCACTGCCGATACGCGATGCTGTCGCCCGCCTGGGCGCGCAGCCACAGGGGTTTGAGGGCGGATTCGACATCGCCGCGGTCGGCTTCAAAGGACAATTCGCTGCTCGGGGTTGTTTGGTTACAGGGGGGGTAATCCAAGGAATATAGCCCCAAGCCGTCACCCGCCCCGTGAGCCCGAGTCCCGAGACTGTATCGGTCAGCGCATGTAACCAAACCCGCTCCGATAGCGAATGGCGTGATGTGCCTGCTGTTTCAGGCCTTTTATTCCAACCCGTCTTACTTCAGGAGTGTTTCGATGAACCGACGACTCGCGATTGCTGCCATCACTGTTTCCCTGCTGGGTCTTGCTGCTGGCCGAGCCCACGCGCTCGAGATCCGCCCCTACCAGGATGCTGCCCTGTCCGGCATGCAAAAGGCCGGTAAGGCCGTCGCCGTGCATTTCCACGCCGACTGGTGTCCGACCTGTGTCAGCCAGACCAGGGCGCTCGAACAGTTGAAGGCCTCGGGCCAGCTCAAGGGCATGACGGTACTGGTGGCGGATTACGACAAGGAAAAGGAACTCAAGCGTCAGCTCAAGGTGCGCTCGCAATCGGTCATCGTGGTCTTCAAGGGTGCCACCGAGGTGGCACGCAGCAACGGTGAAACCAAGCCCGAGGAGATCCAGCAGGCACTTGCCAAAGCACTTTGAACCTCTCGACTATCAGCGGACCACACCCTCATGATCACTCTTCCGGAAGTCGGACTGGCCTGGCTGGCAGGTAGCCTCACCACGCTCAACCCGTGTGTGTTTCCCCTCTTGCCTCTGGTGCTGGGCGGGGCCGTGCAGGAAAACCGCCTGGCACCCGTGGCGATGGGCGCGGGCATGGTCAGTGCATTTGCACTGCTCGGCCTGCTGGTGGGGGTGGCCGGCGATGCCATCGGTCTCGATCCGGATCACATCCGCATGGCGGGTGCCTCGTTGCTGATTGCCTTCGGGGTGATCATGCTGGTGCCGCAGTTGAACGAACGCTTCACCCACCTGATGGCGCCATTGGCCACCAGTGCAAGCGGTGCATCGTCGAGGTTCAATGCCGCATCCCTGGGAGGCGCCTTTGTGATTGGCGCCATGCTCGGCATGGTGTGGAGCCCCTGCTCCGGGCCCATGCTGGCCAGTGCGCTTGCCATCGTGGCCACCGAAGGCGGTGCGTTTCGCGGCACGGTGGTGCTGGGCATGTTTGGACTGGGTGCGGCCACCGTGCTGGTGGCGGCCGCCTATGCGTCGCGCGCGGGCTTTGGTCGCGTGCGCGGATGGGTCATGACCCACATGGATCGGGTCAAGCGCATCTTCGGTGTGGTGGTGCTCTTTCTGGGTGTGGCGATTCTGCTGGGTGGCGACAAATGGCTCGAAGCGCGTCTGGTACGCGTGTTGCCTCAGGGATGGATCGATCTGACGACGCGGTTTTGATCGGCGGATGCCCCCTGGGGGTATCGATCGGGGAGGAATAAGTTCGGTGTCGGTTCATGATATCCATGGACAATCTGGCCGAAATCATTCGACGAGTCGGGCATGTGATTGCGTTCCTGCTGAAATCGAGCGGTGTGGAGTTCCTCTCCTTTGATACCGATCTGAAACGCGTTCAGCAGGGCCGTGCAGACGGCCATCCCGTGCTTTATGGCGATATCTCCGATCCCGAACTGCTCGCGGCGGTGCAGGCTGAGCGCGCGAGTCTGGTCATCGTGACCGTCGATAGCCACGCAGCGGCCATGCGTTCGGTGGCGGCGTTGCGGGTGCATTGTCCACGGGTGCCCGTGGTGGCACGTGCGCGTGATCTTCAGGCGAGTTCGGCCCTGATCAGCGCAGGCGCGATGCACGCTTACCGCGAGGCCATCGAATCGAGCCTGCGTCTGGGTGCCGCAGCATTGCGCATGCTGCGTGTGCCAACGACCGAAATCGATCAGATCCTCCAGGACATCCGTGACTGGGATTATCAGCCGGTGGTGGAGGTCAGCGGCGAGGAGGGTAAGTGATTCGCTAGAATCGCGTTTTTCGCCATCTTGAAGGATCGGGGATGGAGGGCGGTCAAAAGGAAAGGTGTCCTATGAAGATGCTCGCTCAGACCTTCACCATCATGGCGCTCTGCGCAACCCTGCTGTTGCCCCGCCCCGCAGCCCACGCCTGCACCGGCATTTCCCTCAAAAGCCAGGACGGTGCCGTGGTCGTGGCCCGCACCGTCGAGTGGGC
>CAYYDO010000068.1:0-6129 GCA_964470595.1 uncultured Burkholderiaceae bacterium
AGCCCGCTTCTTGTCATTGGCCTGCACAACCCACCAGCGAGACTCGGGCGTGTGTGTTCGGGCGAGCATGATCTCCTTGGCCTTGGTATACGCCTCCCAGCGACGTCGAGATTCAAGGTCCATGGGGGAGAGCTTCCACTGCTTGAGCGGATCATTGATGCGCATTGTGAATCGCAAGTGCTGCTCATCATCCGAGATGGAGAACCAATACTTCACCAGCACGATGCCTGCGCGCAGGAGCATCTTTTCGAATTCCGGAACCGTCAAAAAGAAGTCTTCATACTCCTGATCGGAGCAAAACCCCATGACACGCTCCACACCGGCACGGTTGTACCAACTGCGATCAAAGAGAACGATCTCGCCACCCGCCGGCAGGTGACTGATGTAGCGCTGGAAGTACCATTGCGTTCGCTCCCGCTCGTTGGGTGCGGGTAGTGCTGCTACACGACATACCCGGGGATTGAGTCGCTGCGTGATGCGCTTGATCGCGCCGCCTTTTCCAGCGGCATCACGCCCCTCGAACAGAACCGCCAGCTTGAGCTGCTTGTGGATGACCCAGTCCTGAAGCTTGACAAGCTCTCCCTGCAGACGGAAGAGCTCGTTGAAATAGCGTAAACGGTCGCGTCGCTGCTCCTCGGTTAGCCTGACCTTGTTAAACCTTTCGTCATCAAGCTCAAGCTCGAGTTCCTCATCGAAATCGTCCAGTGAGTCGGCCCGCATGCGCGCAAGAGTCGACATGACTGCGCCCTTTCAGAAATTTTGAATAGGCGACTATCGCAGACGAAAATGAAACAAATATGAAACCTTAACGACATCTTTCCAACTGGCGTCCTCACGCGTGAATCTCCAAAGCCAGTGAGATGTCACAGATTTGTCATACAGGAATTTGAAAATTGGGGTTTAGCGTTTAGGTTTTTTGCTGGTGTTGCGCTATCGTACGGTGCATGCACAAACTCTCCGAGCGCATGCGTGTTGCTGCCGGACGCATCGAAGACCGCCCCGTATCCCTGCGACGCATTTTCAGCCTTCATGGCCAGAGCGCCCATGGCGCGCTACTTGTACTGCTATCCGTACCGTGCATGCTTCCCATCCCCGGCACCGGCACTGTGCTGTCTTTCGGCATCGCGTTTTTCGCCTGGATGATGCTGAAGGATCCGCGTCGTCTCGCCCTTCCGTGGCGGGTCGCGCGATTTCAGCTGCCACCGAAGGGCGCGCGCAAGACGCTCGGCTTTCTGGCCTGGATGTATGGTCATGCGGAACGCTTCAGTCGTCCCCGACTGAGCGTCCTCTCAACACCTCAACAACGCTGGTGGAAAGCCCCCATGATCATCCTCATGGCGGTGATCATTTTTCTGCCGCTGCCACTTGGCAATGTCTTACCCGCGATGTCGCTTGTGTTTCTGGGCATGGGCATGCTGTTTCGTGATGGCGTGGCGGTACTTCTGGGGATACTTTTTGCGCTTCTTGCCTGCGTCTTTGTGAGTGCCCTGGGATTCGCCGCAATCGATATCGGACGTGCCCTCTCGTTCAATTGAATCGGTCAGCGCAGCTCACGTTGCACTAGACGGTCTGCTGATAGGCGAAAGAGAACGGCTTCAAAACTGACGCGTCAATCTGGCCAGGATTGCTATCGAAATGAAAGTGGGTAAATCCCACCCGAATCATGTGATGCATGAGTTCCTCATGAACCTCGCCGGTCGCGTGGAGCTCTCCCTGATAACCAAGTTCCCGCAGCCGGCTCGCCATCGAATATCGACGACCCTCGGTGAAGCGGGAGAAACGTATGCCGATCGAGGGATGATCACATAGCGCACGCAATCGATCGGCTGGGTTTGGGCTTACACCTGAAGTAATCGACCCATAGAAGGCCTCCGGATCGAGGATGTTGTCAGGATAAAGAAACTGCTCCACAGGCAGACCGGCTGTATCGAGCACATACATCAGAGGGGCGTCGTGGGGATCGGTATGCGATTTCAGTTGGGCACTCATGATCTTCCTTGGAGAGGTTGGGTCATCGAGGTGTGCTCTTCGAACCTGCTTTGTAGGAACGATGTCCCGCCCGCAGATGCAATCTCACCCATCACGATCGTGACCGGGCCATTGCCCAGGGCGACAATGCAGTCGGCGGCACCTGCCAGATCTGTAAAACGCGCAACCGAGTCTCGGCTGGCGTTGGCCACAAGCGCCACCGGCGTCTGCGGCGAGCGTCCGTGCTGTATCAGTGTGGCGGCAATGTGACGAATATCGTCCCGGGCCATGTACAGTACGACGGTGTCTGCAGCAAGGGCTGCGCGTACCCATGACGCCTGCCCCGCCACCTCGCCCCGCCCGATACGCGGTGTGAGGAACACCACGCTACGGGATCTGCCACGCTGTGTCAGGCTCAGACCCAGATCGGCTGCAGAAGCGCTTGCGGCGGTAACACCGGGAATGATGGAGACATCGATACCGGCCTCGTTGCAGGCATCCAGCTCTTCCGTCAGGCGCCCGAAAATCGCGGGATCGCCACCCTTTAGACGAACGACGCGGTGGCCTCTGCGCGCCAGATTCACCAGCATCCGGTTGATGAAATTCTGTTCTGTAGATGCCGATCCCGCGCGCTTGCCAACATGAATCCAGCGCGCCTGCGGTGCTGCCTCGCGAAAACCATCAAGATCGAGCAGTGCATCGTGCAGGACGACATCGGCACTGCCTATTGCATGCCAACCCTTGCGCGTGATCAACTCGGGGTCACCCGGTCCGGCACCGACGATCACCACGCTGCCAGCGGCCATGGAGATGCTCGCTGGATTCACGCCGAGACACCATGAGGCGCCCGCGGCAGCGACGCGCTCTTGCGGGCGCGCTCTGCAGCCTGACTGAATGCATCCTTGCCGAGACGAAGTACAGCTTCACGAAACGTCTCACCGGGAACCCGCACCTCGAGATAGAGATCGAGAATCTCCTCGACAGCATCGGCAATTTCATCCTCTGCAAACGCCTTGCCGATAACCGTTCCGAGCGAGGCTGGCGCTCCATGACCGGAGTGACCACCCAGCAACAACTGGTAGAAGGCAGCGCCATCCTTATCAACGCCCAATATGCCAATATGCCCGATGTGATGATGGCCGCAACTGTTCATGCATCCAGAGATACGCACATCGAGAGGACCGATCGACTCCTGTGCCTCCAGGCTGGCATATCTGGCTGCAATATCCCGGGCCACCGGAATCGAGCGTGCGTTCGCCAGCGAGCAGTAATCGCCACCGGGGCAACTCACCATATCGCCGATCAGCCCTCCCACCGCCTGATGCAGATTCAGAGCCTTGAGCGACTCGAAGAGCGCCGGCAGATCCGCCTCGGATACCGCGGGGAGCAGCAGATCCTGACTGTGGGCAACCCTGATGAAGCCCTGACTGAAACGATCTGCAAGGTGCGCAATGGCATCCATCTCGTCACTCGTGGCATCGCCCGGCGCCTGGCCATGAGACTTCAGGGCGATGAGTACAGACGCGAATCCCGGATGACGATTGGGCAGCCGATTGCGGCGCAGCCAGCGATTCCACTCATCGTGCTCCGGTCTGCCGTCGAGTTTGCCGATGGAATCAAGACGCTGGCCGCATGTCCAGTCTGGTTCGACAAAAGACGCGGACACCCGTGCGAGGTCGTCAGGCTGAAGTCTTGACGGGCCATTGCGCAAATCGTGCCAGGCGTCCTCGACCATCTTGCGAAAGATTTCGAGGCCGACAGTCTTGATCAGAATCTTGATGCGCGCCTTGGTCAGGTTATCTCGCCGACCCAACTCGTTATAGACGCGCATGATTGCGTGCGTATAGGTGAGGAGATCCCTCCAGGAGAGTTCCTCGCGGATGACCGGCCCAAGAATAGGGGTGCGCCCGAGTCCGCCGCCTGCGCGAACGCGAAACACGGGCTCGGGTTCGGCACGAACCACTTCGAAGGCGAGATCATGGACCTGGGCCAGCGCCCGATCCTCTGGCGTTCCGGTGAGGGCGACCTTGAATTTCCGTGGAAGGAAAGTGAGTTCGGGATGAAACGTGCTCCACTGGCGAAGCAACTCCGCATAAGGTCGTGGATCGAGGATCTCGTCCGGAGCAATGCCGGCAAGTACATCGCTGGTGATATTGCGCAAGCAATTGCCACTGGCCTGAATGCCATGCAGTCCCACCTCGGCAAGGTCGGCAAGCGCCCTGGGTGTGTCGTCGACCGAGATCCAGTTGAGCTGCAGATTCTGACGCGTGGTGAAATGCCCCCAGCCCCGATCGTAACGACGTGCGACAGCCGCAAGCGCGCGCAACTGTGAACTGTTGAGCATGCCGTAGGCAATCGCAATACGCAGCATGGGGGCATGACGCTGAATGTAAAGACCATTCTGCAGTCGGAGAGGACGCAGTTCGTCCTCGGTCAGACGCCCCTCCCTCTGGCGGGCAATCTGCCCTGCAAGTTGCTGTGCGCGCTCCTTGAGAAGCTGAATATCTCTGGCAATCGGCTGGTACATAGGTGTGCAGGTCTGGTGAAGTGCACAGCGTAGCGATCGCCAACCAAGGCCTCCAGCAACTTATGTTGCATTGCTTATTCCAGAAACGACTATGCGGACACGTGGTGTCCTGGAACCATGCGTGGGCGAGCTATCAGGGAGTTCTGGTGCTGTCCGCCTTGCGACAACCGGGACAACGACCGTAAAGAATGACCTCGTGATCCAGCACCTCGAAACCCTGTGGTGCCAGGCGAGAGATTTCCGATGAACAGGCGTGGATGTCGTAAACGCGGTCGCAACTCTTGCAGAGAAAGTGGTGATGGTGATGGCCAGCAGCCTCGAAGCGGGTGGGTTGGCCTGGCAAGTGGACGGGTGCGACGACACCCTCTTCGGTCAGAAGACTCAGATTGCGGTAAACCGTTGCCAGATTGAGATTGGGAATTTCCTGCTGTGCGAACGTCAGCAGTTCCTGCGGCAGCAGCGGACGTCCGGCCTGCTCGATCACTTGCCGAATCGCGCTGCGCTGACGGGTAGTTCGAGCCATGCAGAGATGGTAAACGACGGTCGGGCTTCTTGCAATTGCGAATGCATTTGCATTAAAATGCGGATATGTCGTTTGGTCGCCCCTCCCCAATCATCCTGTCCGCATCAACGCGAGCATGTCTTCTCATCGTGCCTCTCGTGCCGCTTTGGTGGGCCGTGTGGTCGCTCACGGCTGGTATCGACTGATATGTCACATCCGCTCATTGACATACGAGATTTGTCGATCCGCTATGGCCATACCCTGGCACTCTCGCATCTCTCCCTTCGCATCCAGCACGGCGAAATGCTGGCGATATGCGGACCAAACGGTGCAGGTAAGTCGACCTTGCTCAGATGTCTCGCTGGACTTATTCGGCCCAGCGAGGGAGAGATCCGCGGCCTGAGCGGAATACGCGTCTCCTATCTTCCGCAAGCCCACCAACTTGATCGAACCTTCCCCATTACGGTCATGGAGTTGGTGTCCATGGGTCTGTGGCACGAGACCGGTGCCCTGCGTGGCCTCAGTCGTACACAGCAAGACAAGTGCCTGTCTGTGCTGGGATCCGTCGGGTTGCGGGCACAACACGGGGATCCCATATCCAGCTTGTCGGGCGGCCAGTTTCAACGTGTACTTTTCGCCCGAACGGTTCTGCAGGACGCAGACGTTGTCCTGCTGGACGAGCCATTTCAGGGTGTCGATTCCAGAGCCGCTGCCGGGCTGATGGATCAGATCCTGGGGATGCAACGCACGGGAAAGGTCATCGTCGCCGTACTGCATGATCACCATTTGGGGCTGGGGCATTTCCCCCGCATTGTTCTGCTCTCCGGCCAACTGATCGCATCGGGGATTCCCGCGGATGCACTCTCAGCCACCAACATTGAGCGAGCCTACCGCGGGTCTTCACAAGTCGACCAGCGGGCGTCGGAACTGCGATCACACGGCGACATTGCAGCCATTCAGCCTCTCCGGGCCTGCGCATGACGGCACCATCCAGCGTGTTTTCCAGTCTCATGGACGTGATCGGACTCGGCTTCTTCGTCGAATTCGACTTCATGCAGCGTGCCCTGCTTGGCTGTCTGGCACTCTCCCTGAGCGCAGCTCCCATCGGGGTCTTTCTGATGCTCCGTCGCAT
>CAYYDO010000068.1:6139-7501 GCA_964470595.1 uncultured Burkholderiaceae bacterium
GGCAATGTCCCCTGCGTGTTGGCCTGGCGCAGCCATCGGATGTCTCGTTGCCGGGCTGTCAGTGAGCGCAATGACACTCGGCGGCATCGCCGCCGGACTGACCGTAGTGCTGGCATCGGGGTTGGTGGCGCGGCGGACAGTCCTGAACGAGGACACCACTCTGGCGAGTTTCTACCTGCTTTCGCTGGCTCTGGGTGTCCTGATTGTCTCCGTCAAAGGCAACAATGTCGATCTGCTACATGTCCTTTTTGGAAGTGTTCTTGCGCTCAACAACGAGGCGCTGATCCTCCTGGCGGGAATTGCAAGTCTGACGTGCCTGACCCTTGCAGTCTTCTACCGCGCTTTGGTTGCAGAATGTCTTGATCCAGAATTCCTGCGGTCTGTCAGCCGCTGGAGTCCATTCGCACATATTGGTTTTCTATTCCTGGTCGTGTTGAACCTCGTCGCAGGATTCCACGCTCTGGGCACGCTGCTTGCAGTTGGGTTCATCGTACTGCCCGCGGCAGTCGCACGACTCTGGTCAACACACCTCAGCCGGCTGATCGTCCTTGCCATCCTTGTGGCGAGCATCGCATCCTGCGTGGGCCTCGGCCTGTCATATCAATGGGATCTGCCAAGCGGCCCCATGATCGTCCTGACCATGGGTCTGCTGTATCTCGTGTCACTCCTCATGAACCGTGCGGGTGTGACTTTAAACGCGCCGAAACCACGAGCCCATCCAGACGTGGCGTAAATGCGCACATCAGAAATCATGTCGATGAAGATCATCTCGTTAGTCCTTGGCGCAGTCCTCTGTACAGCAACCCATGCCCACTCGACTGGGGCCCGGCTTCAGGTAGCCGCAACCTTCAGCATCATCGGTGATATGGTGCAGCAGGTAGGTGGTAGCCAGATCGATCTGGTCGTTCTTGCAGGACCCGGGCAGGATGCCCATGTGTATCAACCAAATCCCAGCGAGGTTCGGCGTATCACACAGACCCAAGTGGTCTTTTCCAACGGGCTTGGCTTCGAGGGATGGATCGCACGTCTTCTCAAGGCCGCACGTTATAGCGGTGATCACGTCATTGTCAGCAAAGGGATCGATCCAAGACGCGACGTCAATGCAAAGCCACACGCCACAGTTCGCTCCAACAGTAACAAGCAGCATCACCACCACGGCGGTGTGGATCCCCATGCCTGGCAGGACGTTCGCAACAGCCTTGTTTACGTTCGAAACATCACTGATGGGCTATGCCGGGCCGATCCAGACAACTGCGGAACGTACACGAGCAGATCTGCTCAGTACATGGCTCTCCTCTCACGACTACATGAAGAGATTCTCGCTGACTGGTCTGCCATCGAGCCTTCCCGACGCAAGGTTGT
>CAYYDO010000068.1:7511-10291 GCA_964470595.1 uncultured Burkholderiaceae bacterium
TTGTAACCTCGCACGACGCATTTGCGTACTATGCACACGCCTATGGTGTGACGTTCTTCGCGCCGCAAGGCATTAGCACGGAGTCGGCCGCAAGCGCAAAAACGGTGGGCACCCTGATTCAGCAGATACGCCGCGAATCGATTCGGGCGCTCTTTGTTGAAAGTGTCTCCGACCCCAGACTGATCGAGCAAATTGCCCGCGAAACCGGACTTCGCCCGTATGGCGCACTGTTTTCGGACTCTCTGTCGCACGCAGATGGCCCTGCGTCCAGTTACATCAAGATGATGCGCCACAACACCCAGTCATTGATTGGCGCCATACGCGAGCACTCAGCCGGACAATAGACGATGAACCAGCCGATCTTGGAAACGACGATGAATCCAGTACCGGTGACCATACTCACCGGGTTTCTGGGAAGTGGCAAGACCACCCTTCTCAACCGGATTCTTCATGAGCATCACGGCCGGCGAATTGCCGTGATCGAAAACGAGTTCGGCGAAACCGGGATCGATAACGAGATACTCGTCCAGGAGTCAGGTGAACACATCATCGAGATGAACAATGGGTGTATCTGCTGCACCGTCCGTGGTGATCTGATTCGCATACTGGGAGAGTTGCAACGCCGCCGCGCAGAGGGAGAGTTGACCTTCGAGAGGGTCATCATTGAGACCACCGGACTAGCCGATCCAGCTCCAGTTGCACAGACATTCTTTGTTGATGATGACATTCACGAGAACTACATACTTGACGCGATTGTCACGACCGTTGATGCAAAGCATGCACAGCAGCAACTCGATGAGCATCATGAAGCACAGGAGCAAATCGGTTTTGCTGACCGAATCCTCATTACCAAAGGGGATCTCGTGCCGGAATCCCAGATTCAGACACTTCGCGAAAGACTGATCCGCCTGAATCCACGCGCCAGATCAAGTCTCGCCATTCATGGTCAGGTCAATCTGACCGAGATACTTGATATCAGGGGCTTTCGTCTCGATGCAGTTCTTGATATTGAACCGGACTTTCTCAAGGATGTTTCACACACCCACGATGATTCGGTTGCATCGTTCGTGTTTCAGGAATCGCGGCCTCTTGATCTTGCGCGCCTCGAAGCCTTCTTTTCGGAAGTGCTTGCGGAATATGGCCCCCACCTGATGCGATACAAGGGAATACTCAATATCGCCAATGATCCGAATCAGAAGGTGTTTCAGGGCGTACACATGCTGATGGGTGTCAGCGACTGGGCGCCCTGGAGAGTCGGTCAGCCACGGCAGACAAAAATTGTGTTCATCGGCAAGAACCTCCCCGCCGAACACCTGATCAACGGTCTGCGCAATTGCGTCACAGATCACGACTTCAGCCTCTGAAAGATCGAGTCGATCTGATCTACGAGACCACTGATATCCGGAATCGCCAACACCAACGGAGCAACCTCATGCTTCTTTCCAAATCTACGCCCTGCAGCATTCGCTACGCAATGCTCTGCCTGCCAATCATCATCGCCTCGACAACCGCATATGCCGCTCCAGGCGCATCCTCAGGCACCGGATGGGAAGCCAGCGCGGTTCTCGATCTTGGCCACAGTTCCCGAAAACTGGAGCTTGGCGCCCGTGATCGCGGCATCGAGATGGGGCACAGTGATGTTGTTCTTCGAGGCCCTCTTGGCACATTGTTCAATGCTGAGGTGGCCGCCGCGGTGCACACTGGTGAAGGCAAGACCGAGAAACACACCGAAAGTTTCTGGCTCCAGACGCGCGCGCTGCCCGCCGGCCTACAAGCCAGAATGGGGCGATTTCGCTCCCAGATTGGCTACCTCAACGAGCAGCATCCCCATGCCGACGATTTCAGCGAGCGACCGCTGATGTACCGAGCCTTTCTGGGCAGACACTGGTATGACGACGGCGTTCGACTGAACTGGACAGCACCGACACCGTTCTATCTCAGGTTGGGTGTCGAGGCGATGTCGGGACGCCAACTGATCAAGGAGTCCGTCTCACATCCAAGCCTGGGCGCACGAACGCTCACCATGAAGACAGGCACGGACATCTCGGCGAACAGCAGTTGGCAGTTTGGTCTGTCGTATCTCAACAACCGTCGACAAGCGGTGGTTGAGACACACCATCATGACGACGAAGAGAGCCATGCAGCGCACGGCGGGCACGCTGGACATGATCATGCCCATGGCGCATTGTTCTCGGGCAAGAACACATGGATGTCCGATCTCGTCTACAAATGGGCACCGGATGGCAATCCCCGCAACCAGCAGGTAAGAGTGGTGCTCGAGCATGCGCGTGTCAGCGGCATCCATCCGGAGTCCGGTGCCCGACGTCATGCCGGATCGGCACTCTCGGCAGTGTGGCGTTTTCATCCCTCATGGGAAATTGGTGCCAAGACAGACCGACTCCGTGTGAACCGACCTGAATTTCATGACGACGGCGCTGGTCCAATGCTGGAATTCGCCCATGCAAAATTACGCGAGCACGCTCTGATGATCGCCTACAAGCCCGGCCATATGCAGACCTATCGCCTTCAGGTGAGTCGTCAGAAAGCCGGGGGGGTTGCTGCTGCCGATGTGTTTGCCCATCCGGTGAGCATGGTCGTGCAGTTGCAGACCGTCATCGCGTTCGGAGCTCACGGTGCGCACAGTTACTAGAATCCTTGGCGCAACGGTATTCGCGCTTGTAGCCTCGTCAGCCCAGGCCCTTCATGTCTTTGCATGCGAGCCCGAATGGGCATCCCTGACACAGGCCTTGCATCCTTCAGCCAGGGTATTCAGTGCGACC
>CAYYDO010000069.1:0-10091 GCA_964470595.1 uncultured Burkholderiaceae bacterium
TGTACCCCTGGGTGATGGCCTGGCTCTGCATGGCGTGTACCAGACCTCCAAGATCGATGGTCTCGCCAACGCCAAGGGCGATGGCTACACACTTGCTTTGACCAAGGCTCTATCCAAGCGCACATCCCTCTACGGTGCTTACACATCAGTGGATAACAAAGGCAACACGACTTCAGGCGGAACGATGTCCATGCATGGAACGGGTCTCTCCAGCACAATCGCAGCGAGCCGCGACCCCAACGCGTTCTCTGTAGGTATTGTCCACAACTTCTAATCCCCGCGCTGTCATCTGACAGCCCAAGGATCTCAAAGCTAAAACCCTCGGCAGCAATGCCGGGGGTTTTTCGTTTCAGGAGTCTATAAATCCTAAATGTCTATTCTGAATTACGCCTAACTTTGAATACATGTATTCGATTTATCGTTAATAAATGAAACAACTCGAGCTTCCCTGCTTTGCTTGCGCATCCGCCTTTGCGGAGCTGAGCAGTCGTGTGCTCGAAAAAGAGAGTGCACGCGCGGAGCGCGGTGAGATCACGGTGCAGAGCCACCGCATGTTCGAGGGGCGTCTGCGCAGGCATGTATTGCCCTTTTTTCAGCACCTGTCACCACAGGACATCCGTCAGCCGCAGATCACGGCCTTTGCGCAACAACTCGCAGATGCAGGCCTGCAGCGATCGAGCATCAAGCAGATCCTGACCACCCTTCGTCGCGTGCTGGTGCACGCCCATGCCGAGGGCGTGATCGCAGGTGTGCCCGAGATGCCCCGCATGCGCTCTGACAGCGTGCCGCGTGGCGGTTTTTCGGTGCGCGAGTATCTGGCCCTGTGGCACGCCGCACGGGCCCTTGCTGGTGTTGGTGCAATCGATCGACCCCAGACCCATCGCGACACCGCCAACGGCCTCTTTGCGCGGGATTGCCCGCTGCCTGCCGTCATGCCGCAGCTGATCCGGTTCATGGTCAATAGCTTCGTGCGGCCCACCGACCTGCGCTGGATGCAGCACCGGCATGTGCAGGTGTGTCGGGGCCGTCACACCTATCTGCGGCTGGAGCTGCCGGAAACGAAAAAACACAGCAGTCAGATCGTGACACTGCGCCCGGCAGTGCGGGTGTATGAGCAACTGCTGGAGAGTGCCCAGACGCGCGGCTATGGCCGCCCCGACGACTTCGTGTTCTTTCCGGAGCTACCCAACCGCAGCTCGGCGATGATGCTGATCGATGTGCACTTTCGCCGACTGCTGGAACATGCGGGCCTGCGGGAGGGCAAGCGCGGACAGACCCGCACCCTGTACAGCCTGCGCCATACGGCGATCACATTCCGCCTGCTCTATGGTCGCGGTATCGACCTGCTGACGCTGGCGCGCAATGCGCGCACATCGGTGGAAATGATCGAAAAGTTCTATGCCTCGGAGCTGTCGGCCGAGATGAATGTGGGACTACTGCAGAGCAGGCGATCGGGGTAGCCCCGATCGCTGCCGATGCCGGATCAGGCCGAGAAACTCGACCCGCAACCGCAGGTGGTTGTAGCGTTGGGGTTCTTGATGACGAACTGCGAGCCTTCGAGGTCTTCCTTGTAGTCGATCTCGGCGCCCACCAGGTACTGGTAGCTCATGCTGTCGATCAGCAGCGTGACACCATTTTTTTCCATGGTGGTGTCGTCTTCGTTGATGGTCTCATCGAAGGTGAAGCCGTACTGGAAACCGCTGCAGCCACCACCTTGCACGAACACGCGCAGCTTCAGGCCGGGGTTGCCATCTTCCTCGATCAGGTTCTTGACCTTGGCGGCGGCTGCATCGGTGAAGAGCAGCGGAGCGGGCATTTCGAGATCGGCATTTTCAACAGCAGCATTCATGTGGTTCTCCTTTCGGCGATGGACCGGTGCAACGGCAAAAGGTTTCAGGGCAGGACGGGAACGTGGAGCAGACCTGCTGTTTCCGGCAGACCAAACATGATGTTCATGACCTGCACACCCTGACCGGATGCACCTTTCACCAGATTATCCTCCACCACCAGGATCACGAGAAGATCACTGCCCGGGGGGCGATGCAATGCAATGCGCACCATATTCGAGGCGCGGACCGAGCGTGTATCCGGATGCGAACCTGCGGGAAGCACGTCCACAAAGGGTTCCGAGGCGAAACGCTGCTCGTAGAGCTGCTGGAAATCGACGTCCTGGGCATGTGCCAATACCCTTGCATAGATTGTGGAATGAATGCCACGAATCATGGGGGTCAGATGGGGCACGAAGACGATGCGCAGGTCATTGGCACCCTGGGCCTTGCCGGCACTGGCGGCGATGGCTTTCAGCCCCTGGGTGATCTCGGGCCAGTGGCGGTGACCGGGCACCGAGTAGGCCTTGAAGTTGTCGCCTGCTTCAGAAAACAGGATGCCCACCTCGGCCTTGCGTCCGGCGCCGCTCACCCCCGATTTGCAGTCGGCGATCAGGCTGGTGGTGTCGATCAGTCCGCCGTGCTCGAGGGCCGGCAGAAGCCCCAGCTGCACACTGGTGGGATAGCAGCCCGGCAGTCCGATCAGACGGGCGTTGCGGATGGCTTCCCGATTGACCTCGGGAAGGCCATAGACGGCCTGCGCAAGGAGATCGGTGCAAGTGTGGGGGGTCTTGTACCAGCGCTCGAATTCGGCGGGATCTTTCAGCCGGAAATCGGCCGCCAGGTCGATGACGCGGGTGCCCCTTTCCAGCAAACCACGGGCCTGTTCCATGGCTACGCCATGCGGCGTGGCGAAAAACACGACATCGCACTGTGAGAGTGGCGCCTGGGCGGGATCGCTGAAGGAGATGTTCACGCGCCCCCGCAGGGAGGGGAACATCTCGGCTACCGGTATTCCAGCCTCTTTGCGGCTGGTGATGGCGATGAGTTCGGCGTGGGGGTGCTGGGCGAGGAGCCGCAGGAGCTCCACGCCGGTGTATCCGGTACCGCCAACGATGCCGATCTTGATCACTGGCGGGGCCGGGTTTAACGCTTGGAGAACTGCTTGCGCTTGCGTGCCTTGTGCAGACCGACTTTCTTGCGCTCGACCTCACGCGCATCGCGCGTGACGAGGCCCGCCTTGGAGAGGGTGGGCTTCAGGGTGTCGTCGTAGTCGATGAGCGCACGGGTGATGCCGTGGCGCACGGCGCCAGCCTGGCCGGATTCACCGCCACCATGCACATTGACCATGATGTCGAAGGTGCTGTTGTGGTTGGTGAGCACCAGGGGCTGCATGACGATCATGCGGCCTGTCTCGCGCGAGAAGTATTGATCGAGGGGCTTGCCATTGACGATGATGGCACCCTTGCCGTTTTTCATGAAGACGCGCGCGACGGAGCTCTTGCGCCGCCCGGTGCCGTAGTTGTATTCGCCGATCATGTGTCGTTCTGCCTTGAGGTGTCGGAGGGATGACGTTGCGATCAGGACCGTGTGTGTGACGCCGCGGCTCAGATCGTCAGGGGTTTGGGCTGCTGGGCGCTGTGGGGGTGGGTGTCGCCGGCGTAGATCTTGAGTTTCTTGATCATGGCGTAGCCCAGCGGGCCCTTGGGCAGCATGCCCTTGACCGCGATCTCGAGCGCACGGCCGGGGAACCTTTCCTGCATCTTGACGAAGGTGGTTTCCGAAATGCCACCGGGGTAGCCGGAGTGACGGAAGTATTTCTTGTCGTTGGCCTTGTTGCCGGTGACGCGAATCTTGTCGGCGTTGACGACCACGATGAAGTCACCCGTGTCGACGTGGGGGGTGAATTCGGGCTTGTGCTTGCCGCGCAGACGGTGCGCGATTTCAGAGGCCATGCGGCCCAAAACGGCATTGGTGCCATCGACCACGAACCAGTCGTGATGAATGTCTTGTGCTTTTGCAGAAAATGTTTTCATGGGACCCAACAGGTTCGGTTCAGCAATATCGGTGTTTTCGCCGATGACAATCGGGAAAGCCCTCTAGAATAACCGGGGTAGGCCAATTGGGCAAGAGCGCATAAAAAAAGCCCCGGGTGTTACCACCAGGGGCGTAATCCACCAAAGGAGGAGGGTGGAGGAGACAGACTTCATCCTACCCCCTTGGGTGCTGCGACGCAACTATTTCTGAATACTTGGTTAGTAAAAATTCGAAGGTTTTTACATCATGGAATGCACAATCCGCTGGGCCGGCCCCGACACCATGAGTTTCATTGCGGAAACCGGATCGGGTCACAGTTTCGTCATGGATGGGGCCCCCGAGGGCGGTGGCCGCAATCTGGGGCCACGACCCATGGAGACCGTCCTGGCGGGTTCGGCCGCCTGCACGGCCTACGATGTGGTGCTGATCCTGCGCAAGAGCGGCCTGGACATCCGCGCCTGTGATGTGCACACCACCTCGGAGCGCGCCGAGACCGACCCCAAGGTCTTCACCCGCATTCACCTGAAGTTCCGTGTGCGTGGCCGTGGGCTGAAAGCCAATCTGGTGGAACGCGCCATCCGGCTGTCGCACGACAAGTACTGTTCGGCCACCAAGATGCTGGGCATGACCGCCGAGATCACCCACGACTACGAACTGATCGAGGACTGAGCGAGCGGGTGCTGAACGGGTACTGAGCGAGCACCGATTGCGCCTGCTCACGCTCGCCTGGGCGCTGCTGTGCGGATCCGCCGCGGCGTTTGCGGGCATGCCCCTGCCCTGGATCATCGGGCCCATGTTCGGCGTGGGTCTGCTCACCTATGCGGGCTTTGGCGCCCGCCAGCCCGCATGGGTACGCAAGGCTGGGCAAATCACCATCGGCATTGCGCTGGGACTCTACTTCACCCCGGCGGTCATTCGCGAACTCACGCTTTATGCGGGCTGGATGGTGCTCGGTGCGCTGGTCTCGCTGGCATTGACGGCGGGCTTCGCACGCCTCTTTCAACGGATCGGCCGCACCGATGGCCCCACGGCGATCTATGCAAGTGCCATTGGTGCTGCCAGCGACATGGCGATTGCCGCGCAGCGCGCCGGTGCCAACGGCGCTGCAGTGGCGAGCGCACACGCACTGCGGGTGATGATCGTGGTGACCGTCGTCTCCTTTCTTGCCGCGTTCATGGCGGGGCCTGCGGCTTCATCCCGTCTGGCAGCACGCACTGCCGAGATCGCCCCGCGGACACTCGCCGTTCTGGGGGTGCTGGCACTTGCTGCCGCATGGCTGATCTCGCGCACGCGCATGCCCAATCCATGGGTGCTGGTGCCGCTGGCCATCGCTGCCGGATACGCGGCCATGGGCAACGAGACGCGGCTACCCGATGCACTCGTCAATGGCGGCTCGGTGCTGATCGGCTGGGCACTGGGCCAGCACATGACACGCGACTTCTTTCGTGCCTCGCCACGCATTCTTCTGGCCGCATTCGTGATGACACTCGGCATGCTGGCGCTGTCGCTTCTTTTCGCCGGCCTGATCTCGGTGATGATGGGACTGCCCATGATCACCGCCATCGTGGCGACATCACCCGGTGGCATCGCCGAGATGGCGATCACTGCAAAGGTGCTGGGGCTGGGTGCGCCGGTGGTCACGGCCTTTCATTTGCTGCGACTGATTTCAGTGATTCTCCTGATACGCCCGATGTGCGCGTGGCTGGTTCATACGGGGTGGATTCGGCTATCCTGCAACGAGGCGCAACGCGCATGATTGCGCATGACAGCAGGCAGAAAAAGCGGCCGCGAAGGCAGCAGCCGCATACATCAACAATTCATCGGGAGACTCCATCATGAATACCCAACGTCGCCGCATCATCGCCGGCAGTGTTGCCGCAGGCTTTGCGGGCACGCTTCCGTCCTGGGCCACAGCGCAGGGCAAACCCCTTTTCGATAACGTCCTGATGTTCGTTCCGGCCGCACCCGGTGGTGGCTGGGATGGCACGGCACGCGCCATCGAGGCTGCCGCCAAGGGCGCAAGTCTGGTGGGCACATTCCAGTTCGAGAATGTGGGCGGAGCCGGTGGCATGGTCGGTCTGCCGCGCTTTGTGAATCAGCGCAAGGGCATGGCCAATGCACTCATGGTGGGCGGCTCGGTCATGGTCGGTGCGGCCATCACCAACAAGAGTCCGGTCACCATGAAAAACGTCACGCCGATTGCGCGTCTGACCGAAGAGGCTGGCGTGTTGGTGGTGCCCACCAACGGCAAGATCCAGACATGGAAGGATTTCGAAGCCGCCATCAAGAGCAATCCCAAGGCGGTGTCGGTGGCCGGTGGTTCGGCCGGTGGCACCGATCACCAGTTGCTCGGCCTGATGATCAAGGCACTGGGCAAGAATCCGCGCGAGGCCGCCTATGTGGCCTTTGCCGGTGGTGGCCCGGCCAATGCCGCCATCATCGGCGGTCAGGTGGTGGCGGGAATCTCGGGCTACTCCGAGTTTGAAGAGCAGATCAAGGCTGGCCGCATGAAGCCGCTGGCGGTCTCGGGCAACAAGCGCATCCCTGGTGTGAATGTGCCGACGCTGCTCGAACTCGGGGTCAATGTCACCGCCGCCAACTGGCGCGGTGTGTTTGGCGCACCCGGCATCAACGATGCGCAGCGCGACAAACTCGTCGACCTGATGACCCGCGTGCATGCATCGGCCGAGTGGAAAAAGACACTCGACACCCGCAAGTGGACGGATGTGTTTCTTTCCGAGCGCCCGTTCGAGCGCGAGATCGCCAAGAGCATTGCCGATACCGAAGCCGTTCTCAAAGACCTCGGTCTGGCCTGAGCGAAGGCCCGAGATGGGCCCGGCGTCATCCGGGCCCAATTCATGCCCATCATGAACACCCGGCGTTTCTCCCTGCTTCTGCTGCTTGCCTGCATGGTGGCAGTGGTACAGGTGTTTCTCATCCCCGAGAGCCCGATGTATGCGGTGGTGGGTGCGACCTTTGTGCCCGCTGCCGTGGTGGGTCTGTTTGCGATGTGCGCGGTGGTCTATGTGCTCCTGGCCTGGCGTGGTGATGTTCCGGATGTGGCCATCGACAATCCCGAGGAGACGCCACTCGCGGGCGCTACTCGCCGCTTCGCCTGGTTCTTCGGCGGCTGTGTGGCCATGGCCCTGCTGGTCCAGCCGCTCGGGTTTCTGGTCGCCGGCACGCTGGCCGCAGTCGGCATCGCCCGGGCTTTCGAGGCCGAGCTGGGCGCGCGCACGCTGTTTGTCTGCGCGGCCATCACATTTTCCTTCTGGCTGCTTTTCGATCCCGTTCTGAGTGTCGATCTGGGACCACTCATACCCTTGTCCCGCTGGTTGTCGGCTGGTTGAAAAGGCACGCCAGATGTCCTCATTCGATGCCCTGATGGCGGGCTTTGCCACCGCGCTGGACCCCTCGGTGCTGATCTACGGGTTTCTGGGTTGCTTCGTGGGTACGTTGGTCGGTGTGCTGCCGGGCATCGGCCCGGCGCTCACCATCGCACTGCTGTTGCCGCTCACCTTCAAGGTACCTGCAGTCGGCATGTTCGTGCTCTTTGCCGGTATCTACTACGGCGCGATGTACGGCGGCTCGACCACCTCGATCCTGCTGAACACACCGGGCGAGTCGGCCACGGTGATGACCTCGCTGGAAGGCAACAAGATGGCACGCCGGGGCCGCGCAGGTGCGGCACTTGCCACTGCCGCCATCGGCAGTTTCGTGGCCGGTACGATCGCGACGATCGCGCTCACCTTCTTTGCGCCTCTGGTCGTAGAGGCGGCACTGGCCTTCGGGCCCGCCGAGTATTTCAGTCTGATGGTGCTGGCCCTGGTGGCCGTGACCGCGGTGCTCGGCAACTCGGTGCTGCGCGGTCTGGTGAGTCTGCTGGCGGGTCTTTTCTTCGGGCTCGTGGGCGTGGATCTGCAGACCGGGCAACCGCGTTTCACCTTTGGCCAGATGGAGCTGCTCGACGGCATCGAGGTAACGATTGCGGCCGTGGGTCTTTTCGCCGTTGGCGAGGCACTCTTTCTTGCATGGCAGGGGCGCGAGGCGAAAAAGCCCGAGGTGCTCAAGGTGTCGGACTCCCTCATGCTCACCCGCGACGACTGGAAGCGCTCGTGGAAGCCCTGGCTGCGGGGCACCGCCTTTGGTTTTCCCATCGGGGCCATGCCGGCAGGCGGAGCCGAGTTGCCCACGCTCCTCAGTTACTACACCGAGAAAAAACTCTCACGCCATCCGGAAGAGTTCGGCAAGGGGGCCATCGAGGGTGTGGCTGGCCCCGAGGCCGCGAACAACGCTTCTGCGGCAGGCGTGCTGATGCCACTGCTCACACTCGGCATTCCCACATCGGCCACGGCCGCGATCATCCTGTCGGCCTTCGAGTCGTATGGCATCCGGCCTGGCCCCACGCTCTTCACTGAACAGGGCAGCCTGGTGTGGACACTGATTGCCAGCCTCTACATCGGCAATGTGATCCTGCTGGTATTGAACCTGCCTCTGGTGGGGCTGTGGGTCAAGCTTCTGAAGATTCCGCCGCCCTGGCTCTATGCGGGCATCATCGTGATATCCGCGGCCGGGGTCTACGGTGCCGGTAATTCGGCCTTCGATCTGGGACTGCTGTTTTTCTTCGGCCTGATCGGCTTTGCCTTCCGCAGATTCGATTTCCCCGTGGCACCACTCATCATCGGCCTGATCCTCGGGCCCATGGCCGAAAATTCCATGCGTCAGGCACTGGTGATCAGTCAGGGCGAGTTCACCACCTTTCTCACGCGGCCTATCTCGGGCACGATTCTGGCCATTGCCGCCGCCCTGCTTCTGATCCCCTTTGTGCTGGCACGTCTGAAAAAGCGCGAGTCTGCCGACGCGCGGCAGATGCGCCAGTAGTCGCATAATCATCTGCTGATCCACCAGCAAGGAAAGGCGGGCAGCAGATGCAGGACACCTCTTCAGTCATCGCCGCGCAGTGCACGACCATTGCGCAGTTTTTCGGGCGCGCGCGTGCACGCACCGATACCTCTTTCGTGCGCCATGAGGGCCTGATTCCACAGCCGCAGATCTTTTCGGTGCGCCAGCTTCAGGAACATCTCAATAATCCCCTGCTCACGGCCGACTGGTGTCAGGTGAATCTCGGTGGAAAGGTGCTCGATCTGAACGAGCACGCGATGTGGAAAACGGTTCAGCACAGGAAGCTGACCTTCATCGACAAGACCCGTCTGAACGAGGTGATTGCAAAAGGCGCCTCGGTGGTACTGGAAGGGCTGGACATTCTGGACACACGTATCAATGCATTTCTTGCACAGCTCGATGCGCAGATGCCATGCGCTCTCTCCAACTGCGAGGCGTTCTTTTCACAACGGGGTAATGAGGCCTATGCCGGGCATCGCGACAGCGACGATGTTCTGGTGATTCAGATCGCCGGCGAAAAGCGCTGGAATGTGCATGAACCGCAGCAGCGGCGCTTTTTTGGAAACTCCAATCTTTCAGCCGCCGAGATGGGGCCGGTTGCAGCCGACTTCGTGATGAAGCCGGGCGATGTCATGTTCATGAAGGCGGGAGTACCGCATCGGGTGTTCACCGAGGCACCCTTCAGTCTGCATCTGTCGATCGATCTGATCGACCGTACCCCGAATATCGAGCAGATCACGCACCTGGCCAACGACTTCTACAACCGGGCCTCGGCCGACCCGCATCTCACACCCCTGCAGGTGGTGCAGCACTACCAGGAGCATCTGCAGTCGCAGGCCTTTGCCCAGGCTCTCGATAGCTACAGCCGGCAGCTGCGCGAACAGGCATCCGCATTTCGTGGCCGAATGGGAAAGGCCGCTTGCGTGCAGGCGCTCTCCAGGTTTTTTTAGAACTTGCGCCAGGCTCTCGGGAGTTGATGTAGCGCTTCAGAAATGAAAAACCCCCGCATCGCTGCGGGGGTTCAATCTTCAGATTCCTTTAACTGTCAGATGACAGCGTGGGGATTAGAAGTTGTGAACGACACCAACGGTGAATGCATTGGGATCACGACCTGCAACAGGTGCATTGTTCAGGTTCGTGCCGTGCATCGTCATCGTGCCTGCGGACTTGTTGTCCACATCGGTGTACGCACCATAGATCGTGGTGCGCTTGGACAGAGCCTTGGTCAGAGCCAGCGTGTAGCCATCGCCCTTGGCGTTGGCAAGATTGCTGATCTTGGAGGTCTGGTACACGCCATGCAGAGCCAGGCCATCACCCAGGGGTACA
>CAYYDO010000070.1:0-1403 GCA_964470595.1 uncultured Burkholderiaceae bacterium
CTGGCGGGCATAGCCGCCCGCCATGGCGACGGCAACCGGCAGCGTGTGACGCCGCGCATAGGCCATGACTCGGGCATCCCGTGCGGCCAGCCCCGACTTGCTCAGGCTCAGACGGCCGAGACGATCATCGCCATAGGGGTCCGCACCCGCCAGGTAGATCAGCAACTGCGGCGCGAATCGCTGCTCGAGTTGCGCGAGCGCGCCATCGAGGCAGGCAAGATAGGACTCGTCGCCGCTGCCATCGGGCAGTTCGACATCGAGATCGGAGACCTCCTTCACAAAGGGAAAATTGCTCGCCCCGTGGATCGACAGGGTGAAGATGCTGGCGTCGCCGCGTGTCATGGATGCCGTGCCATTGCCCTGATGCACGTCGAGATCGATGATGGCGATGCGATCGACCCGGCCCTCGGAGATCATCAGCCGTGAGGCGACCACCGCGTCGTTGAAACAGCAGAAACCCTCGCCGCGGTGGGCATGTGCGTGATGCGTCCCCCCCGCGAGATTCACCGATGCACCCTCGGCCAGCGCATGACGGCAGGCCATGATGGTGGCCCCGGTGGAGCGACGCGAGCGCTCCACCATTTCAGGCGACCAGGGAAAGCCGATCTGCATCAACTCCTTGCGGGACAGATCACCGCGACTGAACCGATCGATGTAGTCACAATCGTGTGCGAGACTCAGTGTGATGTCATCGGCTGCGGGGGGCTCATCGAGCCGGACCGCAGGCAGTCGCGAGGCGACCATCTCGCGCAGCATGCGGTACTTCTCCATGGGAAAGCGATGACCCCGGGGAAGCGGCAGAACGAAGCGATCGCTATAAAATGCAAGCATTACTTATCACCACTGATCCATACAAGGAGGCGTGCCATGGGACTCTACCCGACACCTGAAAATCTGAGCGAGGCGCAAAAGCAGAATATCGACGCCATGATGAAGCTCTCCCAAAAGGCCTTCGAGGGTGTGGAGAAGATGGTGGAACTGCAACTCAATGCGGCCCGCTCGTCGCTGCAGGAAACATCCGAGAAATTCAAGGCTCTGATGAGTGTCAAGGACGCCCAGGAGATGGTCACGATCAACAAGGATGCAGCAGCGCCGACAGCCGAGCAGGCGCTTGCCTATTCCCGCACGATCTATGACATCGCCTCGCAGACCAGCAGCGAGGTGCAGCGGCTGATCGATGCGCAGATCGCCGATGCCAACAAGAAACTCGTCGATGCCCTCGACGAATTCGCACGCAACGCTCCCGCCGGTTCGGAGAGCGTCGTGGCCATGATGAAATCATCGCTCACCGCTGCCAACTCCGCATACGAGACCGCCAACAAGGCCGCACGGCAGGTGGTCGAGATGGCCGAGCGCAACATGCAGGCCGCTGCAGAAGCCAGCGTTCAGGCCACCAAGCGCTG
>CAYYDO010000070.1:1413-10066 GCA_964470595.1 uncultured Burkholderiaceae bacterium
GTCGACGCTGAACAGGCTCTGACCCGGCATCAGCGCACTGGCCTCCTCGCGCATGATCCGGATGACCTCGACGCTGGCCTCCGGGTGACTGTGCATCGCCTTCAACAGGTGACGCACATCATCAACCGTGAGGCCGACGCTGTTGACGCGCGCATGCAGGCGGCTGCGGAAGCCAGCGTTCAGGCCACCAAGCGCTGATGCATCACGCACAGCGCTGAGAGTTCAGCGCTGTGCCTCGCGCTCCTCGGCGATCATGCCGCCGAGGTCGCGTACCCCCTGACGGAACTCCTCATAGGCGCGTGAAAACGCGTCCCTGCCCGCCTCCTCCTCCGCTGCCAGCCCGCTCGCCTTGACACCGAGTTCGACATGACGCGGTCTGCCGTCATCTCCGGCCGAGGGCAGACTGTAGAAACGGAACTGCGGATAACGCTCGCACATCGCATTCATCAGCGGGGTGACCGCAGCCTCATACAGATCGAGCACGATCATCGACTTGTCCGTTTCCGCGACGCTGCGGAAGAACCCGCTGAAGCGGTGATCGAGCACCCACTCGATCATCGGCCATGCCATCACCGGAAAACCGGGAACGAAGTAGTGATCCCTGAGAGAGAATCCGGGAATCCGGTTGAAAGGATTGGGAATGATCTCCGCACCAAGCGGAAACTCGCCCATGCGCAGCCGCTCGGGCGTTGCCGGCTGACCGGTCTCGGCAGCGCGCGCCCTGATCAGGGTTTCGGCCTCGGGATGAAGCGCCAGATCGACACCCAGGGCCTCGGCCGCCGCCTGGCGGGTGTGATCATCGGGCGTGGATCCGATGCCACCGCAACTGAACACCACATCGCCCGAGGCGAACGAATCGCGCAGGGCACGCACGGCTCTGGCCCGATCATCCCCGAGCAGCGTGACCCAGGACAGGGCCAGGCCCCGGGCAGAGAGAATGGATTTCACCTGGTCGAAATGACGGTCCTGACGTTTGCCCGAGAGGATTTCATCACCAAAGATGAACAGGCCAAATGAAGGTTGCGTCGACAACGGTATCACTCCTGTGCGAGATCAATCACTGCGCTGCGCCCGAAGGCCGAGCGCCGAAAGAAGATTGAGCAGACCGATCCACTGCTGCTGCAGAAGACTGCGTCCATAGTTCACGCCGTCGGCCTGGTCGCGGATTCCCGTGGGCTCCGGTTTTTCACCCCGCGCGAACCGGCGATCGGCCGACCAGTCCGCGGTACCGAAGATCCAGTCCCACACCGGAAAGAGCACTGCGAAATTCACACCCCCTGCCCGCCCCTCGTGACCCACGCCCACCGCATGGTGAAGCCGATGAAAGCCGGGAGAAACCACGATCCTGCATAACCACGAAGGGAAAGGCAGGCCGATATTGGCATGCTCGACGCTTTGCCAGACGCGGGTAATCACGACGATCCCGAGAAACTGGGCCGGTGCCATGCCGATGAGAAGCGCCAGTGACGCCAGAATCGCGTCCCGGATCAGGTCATCGAGAAGATGATTGCGATTGTCTGTCCACAGCGTCATGCGACGCTGCGAATGATGCAGGGCATGCAGTGCCCACCACCAGCGCAGGCGATGCTGCATGCGGTGAATCCAGTAATCGGCGAAATCCATCACCAGCAGATAGACCAGGGCCGCTGCGAAAGGCGCATAGGTGAGCCCCAGCGCGGCATCGAGTTGAATCGACGGCACACCCCATGTGCGCAGGGCATCCTTCAGATCGAGAATGACCGGTTGCAGAACGGCAAAGGCAAACACCGCAAAAGCGCCCAGGCGGTGAAGCAGTGTGTAGGTGATATCGATGCGGGCCGAGTCACCGGCCTCGCCCGCAGGCAGACGCTCCGCCGGCCAGCGCCGCTCGATGGGAATCAGGATCGCAGCGAGGATGCTGACCTCGATGACCCCGATCAGAAACCACTCGGTGAAATCAAACGCATCCTCGGAATGGGCGAGCAGCCCCATGGCCGTCAGCGCGGGCTGCACGGCGCTCTCGAAGAGCAGCGCATGGATTCCGGCAAAGACAGCGGAGAGAAACTCGATCATCTGGGCAGGTTCGCGCCGGTCGGTGCCTGCGCAAGCGTGAGAAAACAGAAACCCTTTTCCTTGAGACCCGCAATCAGGGGGTCGAGCATCGGCGCGTAGGGATCCTTGCGCGACCAGATTCCCAGATGCGCCATCAGAACATCGCCGGGGCGAATATCGCGCAGTGCGCGCTCGAGCAGCATGCGATTGGGGTAACGATCGCTGGGCAGTTCATCGCCAAGAAAACCCGCGGGACTCCAGTGCACATGGGCAAAGCCACAGGACTGTGCGGCCGAGAGCGACGCCGGTGTGGTGTGTCCTCCGGGAGCCCGCCAGACGGGATCGAGACGCCGGCCCGTCAGCTGCGCGAATCGCTCGCCCACACGGCGCAGTTCGCCGCAGAAATCGTCCGCGGACATCGTGATCACGCGACCCTGGGATTCGCCAAACTGCGGGCGATAGCGAATCACGCCAGCATCGCCCGCGAGAATGCGTCCATGCCGCCAGGTATGGCTGCCGAAGGCATGTCCCTCGGCAACACGTTCGCGCCAGTAGGCGGCCCAGCTGTCATCGAGCGCATGATCACCGCGAAAGGTCTTCTCATTGGCCAGAAAGAAGGTGGCGCGTACATCGTGACGCCGCAATGTGGCGGCAATCAGATCGGCACTCTGCATGCCACCGGTGTCGAGGGTGAGATAGAGCGGCCGTCGGCATTCCTGCGCCTGGCCGGGCGTCGGGATCAGGATCGCGGCGAGCATCAGCAGCAGGCCCGACAACAGGCGAGCCGGCACGCCTGGGGCGCAATGAGGCGCCGCCGGACTAGAGAAGTTCAGCCCGATCATGCAGGTAGACCCCGTGTGGAGAACGCCCGACACCAATGGTGCGGACCACTCGTGATTGGTCCAGATCGACCAGGGCCACCGAGCGGATCCAGCGCTGCGTCACCCAGACCTGCTTGCCCGAGATGTGCACATCCATGCAATCCGGCCCGCCGGGCACGTCGATCTGCGCATCCACCTTGAGCGTGCTCATGTCGATGCGCGAGATGGTGTTGGCTACGCGATTCGACACCCAGAGATGCCGCTTGTTGCCATGGTTGCGAAATGCGTGTGCACCATCCCCTGTGGTGATCGACTGGACCACCTTGGGCGGCGCAGAGGGGTTGGCGGCGATATCGATGACCTGCACCAGCCTGGTTCCCATGCAACCGACGAAAAGCAGGCGCGAATCGGGGGATATCGCGATGCCCGCAGGCAGGCGTCCGACCTTGATCCGCCAGAGCACAGCCAGTTTGCGCAGATCGATCGCAACCACCTCGTCGGATTCCTGCAATGTGCAGTACACGATGCCGCTGTCACCCGAAAACACCAGATGGCTGGGCGTTTTCGCCAGGTCAAACCGGGCCACGCCGCGCAGGTGAAACTGGTGCTGTCCGTCGGCGCCCTTGACCGCCTCGGAGCGATACACATCGACATGATCGAGCCGGTTGGCACAGGTGACAAAAAACGCCTGGTCGGGCGAAAACCCCAGGTGATAGGGATCGGCAACGCCAGGGTAATTCGCCACCACCCGCCCGGTGAGGGGATCGAGCACGGTCAGTGAATCCGACACCGCATTGCCAACGATCACATGGCGATTGTCCGGCGTGGGGTAGAGATGATGCGGCTCCTTGCCTGTGGGCACGCGCCCCAGCACCGCATGGGTTCGGGGATGGATCAGGGTGACATCGGCATCGCGGGAATTGAGCACGATGATCGGGTAATCGGCAGCCACGGGGGCCTGTGGCACCACCCGGGCGGGCGAGACTTGTGTCTTTGCGGACTGGGCCGCCAGAGGAAGTGAAAACAGACCTGCCGCCGCAGCGCAGGCGGCTCCCGCCAGACGGCGGCGATCGGAGAAATTGGAAGACATGGGCGCCGATTATGGCTTGAATTTGCGTGCCTATTCCTGCAAGGCCTGCCAAGCCTTGTGAAGACGCTTCACCGATACCGGCATGGGCGTGCGCAGCTCCTGCGCAAACAGCGAAATCCGCAACTCCTCGAGCATCCAGCGAAACTCGACCATACGCTGCGGCCAGCTGCCGCGCTGCTGATCGGCGAGTTTCCAGAACGGGCCCTCGATAGGGCGCATCTCGGACATCCAGCGCTGATCGCGCGCAGGATCCGCGCGGCATTTGTCCATGCGCATCACCATGCCCTTGAGGTAGCGCGGCACGTGCGCAAGGCGCTCGGGCGGAATGGCAAGGAGAAAATCGGTGGGCATCAGACGCGCAAGCTGGGCGGTGATATCGGCGTGTGTCGCGGACTGGCTGCGCAGAGAGGGAAGCTTGCGCACCACTGCGGCATGATCGGCCAGCACCGCTGCCGCATGACGCAGCAGTTCCTGACCGATCAGAAGCACCCGATTGCGGCCGCGGCCAAGTTGCTCCTCGAACTCGGCCTCGGATGCGGGTACCCCGTCGGGCATGAATACCCGCGTCAGGGTTGCCTCGCGCAGCTGGGACCAGAGCTGGTCCTGACTGCCCATGCTGCTGAAGTGAAGGCCGATCTCGCGACGACCGGAGAGATCACGCTCGAGGGCCTTGAGCGGCTCTCGCACGGACTGCGCGAACCGCTCGACCCATTGCTCCCGGGTGACGCCGCCCGGACCGGGCTGATCACCCGTGGCATCCACCCCCAGATCGGAGCGAAGTCTTTCCAGGTCGCGGCCCTCGGCGAGTCGACGTCCGTGACCATCCACCACGCGAAGATTCATCCGGCAATGCGGATTCAGTCCGTCGTGCTTGAATTCGTCACGCTTGACCGATACCCCGGTCTGCTGGGCGATATCCTGAATCAACGCCGCCACAAGGCTGCAGCTTCCGGCCTTGGTCGCCCATCGCTCGCAAAAGCCGGCGGCGTAATCCGGCAGAGGCACGCAATGTCGCCGCGTCCTCTGCGGCAGGCTTTTCAGCAGCGCCTGAACCTTTTCACGCAACATGCCCGGCACCAGCCACTCCAGGGGAACCGGATCAACCTCGCCCAGCGTCTCGAGCGGCAGGACCATGGTCACGCCGTCACGGGCATCGCCCGGTTCAAAGTGATACTCGAGCGCATAAGACCGCTCCTGTGCGCCGGTGGTCTGACGGTGAAACTTCGGAAACTGATCGGTCGTGATTCCTGCGGCCTCGTGGCGCATCAGATCATCACGACTCAGGCACAGACAGTCCGGGTTGCGGCGCGATGCCTCGCCATACCAGGTGGCGAGGCTCTGCGCATCGAAGACATGCTCCGGCAGGGACTGATCGTAGAAGGCAAAAAGCAGATGCTCATCGACGAGGATGTCCTGCCTGCGCGCCCGATGTTCCAGTTGTTCCACCTCGCGGATACGCTTTCGATTGACCGCGAAGAAACGGTGACCGCATTCCCAGTCGCCTTCCACCAGCGCCTCGCGGATGAAGATCTCACGCGCCTCGCGCAGCCGCTCGGGACCCAGCTGCGCCCAGGACACCCGCCGACGCTGAAAGACCGTCAGGCCGTACAGGGTGGCGCGTTCATAGCCCACCACGCGACCTGATTTTTTTTCCCAGTGCGGCTCGCCGTAACTGCGCTTGAGCAGATGGGAGGCGGCCTGCTCGACCCACTCCGGCTCGATGGCGGCAATGGTGCGCGCAAACAGCCGGGAGGTCTCGACCTGTTCGGCTGCCATCAACCACTTCGGCGGCTTGCGTGCGAGCAGGGAACCCGGCCAGATCAGAAAGCGGACATCGTGGCAGCCCAGCCAGATGGCCTCCTCCGGCGCGCGACAACCGATGTTGGAGAGCAGACCGGTCAGGATGGCCCGATGCACCTGCTCTGACGGAGCCGGCTGCTCGTTGGCCCGCCAGTGCAGTTCGTGGGTCCAGTCGACAAGCTGCTGATGCACCTCACGCCACTCACGCACACGCATCGGCACCAGAAACTCCGCACGCAGCGCCTGATCGAAACGACGCCTGGATTCCCTGGCCTCGAAGAGCGTGGCAATGGTCCGCCACAGCTTGAGCATCGATGTGAACTCGCTGGCCGGATCCGCATGGCGCGCGTGTGCCTGATCTGCAGCCTGCTGCGAGGACTCGGGGCGATCCCTCGGGTCCTGCACCGACAGGCCCGCGGCGATCACCAGGACCTCCTGCAGGCAGCCGAACTGACGCGCGGCGACCAGCATGCGCCCGATACGCGGGTCGACCGGAAGCCTCGCCAGGGTGCGACCGGTGTCTGTCAGCTCGCCGCGCTCATCGAGGGCATTGAGTTCGCGCAGAACCGTCAGGCCGTCTGCCACCGCCTTGCCTGATGGCGGATCGATAAAGGGAAAGGTGCGAATGTCCGGAAGATGCAGCGCCTTCATCCGCAGCATCACGGCGGCAAGCGAACTGCGATGGATCTCGGGGTCGGCAAATGCCGGTCGCTGCGCAAAATCGGCCTCGTCGAAGAGGCGTATGCACACGCCATCGGCCACCCGGCCGCAGCGGCCCATGCGCTGCCCAGCCTGCGCCTGGGAAATCGGTTCGATCTGCAACTGTTCGACCTTGCCGCGATAGCGATAGCGCTTGACCCGGGCCAGCCCGCTGTCGACCACGTAACGGATATCCGGTACGGTCAGGGAGGTCTCGGCCACATTGGTCGCCAACACCACCCGGCGGCGTCCCGAGCGCCGGAACACGCGGTCCTGATCGGCCTGCGACAGGCGTGCATACAGGGGCAATATCTCGCTCACCGCCTTGCCGGAACGCGCATGGACGCTCGCGCCGGGGCGCGCGCGAAGTTCGTCGGCAACCGCCCTGATCTCGCGCTCGCCGGGCAGGAACACCAGAATATCGCCAGGCCCCTGGCCATTCCAGTCGCGCTCGCACTCCTCGATCCCGGCCACCACGGTCTCGACGAGATCCTGATCGGTGGAGGCTGGCGGACGCCAGCGCACCTCGACGGGATACAGACGACCCGACACCTCGATGACCGGCGCAGGGTGATCGGGCGATCCGAAATGACGTGCGAAGCGATCCGCATCGATGGTGGCAGAGGTGATCACCACCCGCAGGTCCGGCCTTTTCGGCAGCAGGTTCTTCAGATAGCCCAGCAGGAAATCAATGTTGAGACTGCGCTCATGGGCCTCGTCGACGATGATGGTGTCGTAGGCCGAGAGCAGCGGATCGGCCTGCGTCTGGCTGAGCAGGATGCCATCGGTCATGAGCTTGACCGGGATGCCAGGCCGCGACCGATCGTTGAAACGGATCTGATAGCCCACCGCAGCGTTGGCGCCCTCGCCCAGCTCGGTGCCGAGTTCCTGGGCGATCCGGCGGGCCACGGTCACGGCCGCCAGTCGGCGGGGCTGGGTATGGGCGATGGTCTTGCCCCGAGCGCCGCGACCAAGGGCCAGGGCGATCTTGGGCAACTGGGTGGTCTTGCCCGATCCGGTCTCACCGCAAACGATGACCACCGGGTGCTCACGGATCGCCTCGGCGATGTCCTGGCGTCGGGCGCTGACCGGAAGAGCCTCCGGAAACTCAAGTCGCATCCGAAAAATTATAATCAGGTGGTCATGCCTTCCTCCCACGCCTTGCCGGCCTCCGCAGAACCCCCCGACGACTCCTCCGGTGTCCCGATGCCATCCGTCGATTTCGTCTCATGGCTGAGGTCCGTTGCCCCCTACATCCACGCCTTCCGCAACAAGACCTTCGTGGTGGGTTTTCCCGGAGAACTCGTCGTGGCCGACCGCCTGGAAGGGCTCGCCCACGATGTGGCACTGCTTGCCGCCATGGGCATGCGTATCGTGCTGGTTCACGGCAGCCGTCCGCAGGTGCAGGAGCAACTGCGACTGCGCGCCATCGAAGAGCGCTATCACGAGGGTGTGCGCATCACCGACAAGCCCTCACTGGAGTGCGCCAAGGAGGCTTGTGGCGAGTTGCGTCTGGACATCGAGGCCGCATTTTCGGCTGGCCTGCCGAACACCCCGATGGGCAACGCCCGCATTCGCGTGATCAGCGGCAACTTCGTCACCGCACGGCCGGTCGGCATCGTGAACGGTGTCGATTTCGAACACACCGGCATCGTGCGCAAGATCGAGTCCGAGGCGATTCGTCATGCGCTCAACAGCGGCGCTCTGGTACTGCTGTCTCCCCTGGGTTTCTCGCCCACAGGTGAGGTCTTCAATCTGTCGATGGAAGATGTGGCCGCATCGGTGGCCGTCAGTCTGGATGCCGACAAACTCATGTTCATGGCCGAAGAGATATCGGTGCCTGTCAGTCAGGGCGAACGCATCACCGAGATTTCGGAAGATGGTGCCGAGGCCTTGCTCGCACGGCAGACCTTGCATCCGGATGCTGCATTCACGCTCGAGCATGCGCTGCGGGCCTGCCGCGGCGGCGTGGAGCGGGCGCACATCATTCCCTTCGAACGTGACGGCGCACTGCTGCTCGAACTCTTCACCCATGACGGTGTCGGCACAATGATCGCGGAAGAAACACTGGAGGCGCTGCGCCCGGCGAATATCGATGATGTCGCGGCCATCGTCTCGCTCATCGAGCCGCTCGAGGCCGACGGCACCTTCGTAGCGCGGGGCCGGGCGCGAATCGAACGCGACATCGACCGCTTCACCGTGATCGAGCACG
>CAYYDO010000071.1:0-5219 GCA_964470595.1 uncultured Burkholderiaceae bacterium
CGCCATGCTGAAACGGGCTCATGGTGCCTGGGTCGACGTTCAGATAGGGGTCCATCTTGATCATCGTCACCTTCAGGCCACGGGATTCGAGCAATGCACCCAGCGATGCGGCGGCAATTCCCTTGCCAAGGGATGACACCACACCGCCCGTCACGAACACGTACTTGGTCATGAATTCACTCGATGATCGGACAACCGGTGCGCGCCCGCACGTCCTCGACCGTCACGCCGGGGGCCAGTTCGCGCACCTCGAGCCCCTTGATGGTGACCGTCAGCACGCAGAGATCGGTAATGATCTCGTTGACCACACCAACGCCGGTGAGCGGCAAAGTACATTCGGGCAGGATCTTGATTTCCTCGGTGCCATCCTTTTTGCGGGCGGTGTGTTCCATCAGCACCACAACGCGATCGACACCGGCGACGAGATCCATCGCACCACCCATCCCCTTGACCATCTTGCCCGGAATCATCCAGTTCGCAAGGTCGCCACGCTCGGACACCTGCATGGCGCCGAGGATGGCGAGGTTGATGTGTCCACCGCGAATCATCGCGAAGGAATCCGCGCTGGAGAAGATGGACGAACCCTGCAGGGTCGTCACGGTCTGCTTGCCTGCATTGATCAGATCGGCATCGACCTCGGCATCGGTCGGGAAAGGACCAATACCCAGAAGACCGTTTTCGGAATGCAACCACACCTCGATGTTGTCCGGTACGTAGTTGGCCACCAGAGTGGGCAGACCAATCCCCAGGTTCACGTAGAAGCCATCGCGCAATTCCTTGGCCGCGCGCGCTGCCATTTCCTCTCGTGTCCAGGCCATTATCGGGTCGTCCTTTTTTCGATGAGCTTGCTCGGGCTGCTGTTGACCACGATGCGCTTGACGTAAATTCCGGGGGTGTGGATTTCATCGGGGGCGAGTTCGCCGTTTTCAACGAGCTCCTCGACCTCGACGATGGTCATCCGACTGGCCATCGCGACATTCGGGTTGAAATTGCGGGCGGTCAGCCGGTAGACGAGATTGCCGGCACGATCGGCTTTCCATGCTTTGACCAGCGAGACATCGGCCACCAGAGATTCCTCGAGCACATACTTCCTGCCGTGAAACTCCCGCACCTCCTTGCCTTCGGCGACGATGGTGCCGACACCCGTACGGGTGTAGAACGCCGGGATACCTGCGCCACCGGCACGCAACTTTTCGGCCAGGGTGCCTTGCGGGGTGAATTCGAGTTCGAGCTCGCCGGCCAGGTACTGGCGCTCGAACTCCTTGTTCTCGCCCACGTAAGAGGCGATCATCTTGCGCACCTGCCGCGATTCGAGCAGCAGGCCCAGACCGACGCCATCGATGCCCGCGTTGTTGCTGATGCAGGTCAGGTGCTTGACACCGGTGTCGCGGACTGCCGAAATCAACGCCTCGGGAATGCCACACACACCGAAACCGCCAACCGCAATGGTGTGACCATCGCGCAGCACATCGTGCAATGCTGCCGACGCGCTGGGGAAAACCTTGTTCATGAACTGCTCCGGGAAATGAGGGTAAAACCCCTGATAGTGTAACGGCATCAGCATCGATTTCTTGGAGGAAGCATCGTGGAATCCGCCCGTGAATCAATGGAATACGATGTGGTCGTGGTGGGTGCCGGACCAGCGGGACTCTCGGCTGCAATACGTCTGAAACAGCTGGCCGCAGAAAGCGGTCGCGAGATCAGCGTATGTGTTCTGGAAAAGGGCTCGGAACCCGGCGCCCACATTCTGTCCGGCGCAGTGATGGATCCAGTCGCAATCCACGAACTCCTGCCCGATTGCAAGGCCAATGGTGCCCCACTGGGTGTGCCGGTGTCCGAGGACTATTTCATGCTGCTCTCGGAGTCCGGCGGGGTACGCTTCCCCAAGTGGATGTTGCCGGACTGCTTCCACAATGAAGGCAACTACGTACTCAGCGTATCGAACCTCACCCGCTGGCTTGCAAGCCAGGCCGAAGCTCTCGGCGTGGAGATCTTCCCCGGATTCACCGCGGCTGAAATCCTGATCGATGCCGATGGCCGCGTCACCGGTGTGGCCACCGGGGACATGGGAATCGGCAAGGACGGCCAGCCCACAGCGAACTATCAGCGCGGCATGGAGCTCCTCGGCCGCTACACACTCCTGGCCGAAGGCTCGCGCGGGCATCTCGGTCGTCAGGTGATTGATCGTTTCAAACTGGATGCCGGCAAGGACCCCCAGGCCTATGGCATCGGTATCAAGGAAATCTGGGAGATCGATGCGGCCCGACACAAGCCCGGTCTGGTCGTGCATACCGCAGGCTGGCCCCTCGACAGTCACACCTATGGCGGATCGTTCATGTACCACATGGAGGACTGCAAGGTGGCGATCGGCTACGTCGTCGGCCTGAGTTACAGCAACCCCTGGCTGTCACCCTTCGAGGAATTCCAGCGCTACAAGACCCACCCCAGAATCCGGCCATTTCTGGAGGGTGGCCAGCGCATCGGCTACGGCGCGCGGGCCATCACTGCAGGTGGACTGAATTGCCTGCCGCGACTCACCTTCCCGGGTGGCGCGCTGCTCGGCTGCGATGCCGGCATGCTCAACGGGTCGCGGATCAAGGGCACACACACCGCCATCAAGAGCGGCATGCTGTGCGCCGAGGCAATCGCCGAGGAACTCGCCAGCAACTCGCCGGCCGTCGAACCAGTCGGCTACATCACCCGTTTCGACGCCTCCTGGGTCAGGGATGAACTCCACCGCTCGCGCAATTTCAAGCCCGCCATGGCCAAGGGCCTGTGGATCGGAACGCTGCTCGTCGGTATCGATCAGAAGGTCTTCGGTGGCCGTGCCCCCTGGACACTGCACACAACGACGCCTGATCACGCACATCTGAGACCCGCATCGGAATGCCCGCGCATCGACTATCCCAAACCGGATGGCCGGATCACCTTCGATCGCCTGTCATCCATCTATCTCTCCGGCACCGCTCATGAGGAAAACCAGCCGGCGCACCTGACACTCAGGGATAGCACCGTGCCGGTGGCCGTGAACCTGACCCGCTATGCAGGGCCCGAGAGCCGTTACTGTCCGGCAGGCGTCTACGAATACCTGGATGCATCCGGCAACCCGGTGGATCACCCGGTCGACGGTGCGCGTCTGCAGATCAATGCGCAGAACTGCGTCCACTGCAAGACCTGTGACATCAAGGATCCAACACAAAACATCGTGTGGGTCACACCCGAAGGCGGCGGCGGCCCCAACTACAGCGGCATGTGATGCAGCATTGCGCATCTGCCTCATGCATCAGACTTCCCCATGGTCATCCGGCGTGCAATGCGATCGAACACCAAGGCAGCACGACTGCTTGGCGAACAGGTCGGACCGCCCTTGTCCCAGGGCGACATGCCCGCACCCTGCCCCCTGTGCGGCCGGCCTCTGATCCCCGGGCCAAGTATCGATGAACATCATCTGACCCCGCGTTCGCAGGGCGGCAAGGACAAACACGTGGTGCACAAGGTCTGCCATCGCAAAATTCACCAGACGTTTTCTGAAAAGCAGCTTGCCCGGGGCTATGCCAGCTGGGAGGCGCTTGCTGCACACCCCGACATCGCCGCCTTCATCACCTGGGTGCGCAAGCGTCCGCCGGAGTTTCTGTGAACGCCACCGATCCGGTACGCCGCCAGCGGGAACATCTCGCCGCAGCCTATCGCCTGGCCGCATGCCGCGGCTGGGACGACATCATCTGGACACATATCTCGGCTGCCGTTCCCGGCAGCGCTGACCGCTACCTGATCAACCGAGTCGGTCTGCGTTTTGACGAAATCACCGCTTCCAATCTGGTCGAAGTGGATGTCGAGGGTCAGGTGGTCGACGGATCAGGTGCGCGCATCAATCCCAGCGGATTCGCGATCCACGGATGTGTGCATCGGGCGCGACCCGACGCGGTCTGCGTGCTTCACCTGCACACCGCGTGGGCGCAGGCTTTTGCCGCGAGCGGTCAGGAACTTCTGGCATGTTCGCAACCCGCAGTGCGTCTGCTTGGCGACACCCCTACGAAGGCCTGGCCTTTCATGCTGACGCGCAGCAGCGCCTGGTGCAGGCCCTCGAAGGGCGTGATGGTCTGATTCTTGAACACCATGGCATTTTGCTGATCGGTCGCAGCATCGCCGAAGCCTTCATGCTGATGCATCTGTTCGAGCGTGCCGTGCAGATTCAGATGACGGCAGCTGCCGCAGGTCATGTGCACTGCATGTCTGCCAGCATCGCCATGCGGGCTCAGACCCAATGGATGGGGGATGGCAGCGCCCTGGAGGGTGATGATGAATGGCCCGCCCTGTTGCGCAGCCTCGATGCCAGCCAGCCCGACTTTCGCGACTGACATGGCCGATACTGCCGTTGCGAATCCGCAGCGCATCCAGACGATACAAACGATGCAACCCACGCAGGCAACTCAACAGACAACCCAAGGAGACTCTCATGCCCACCATCCGCGTTGAACTTTTCGAAGGCCGCACCGATGAACAGAAACGCGCCTATGCCAAAGCCCTGACCGATGCCACCGTGCAGGTGCTGGGCGGCAGCCCGGACAGCGTCGACATCCTGTTCTTCGACATCCGCAAATCCGACTGGTCGACAGGCGGTGTGCTGTGGAGTGATCGCAAGCCAGGCTGACCCCATCCCGACACCGGAACCGCACACTGCATGACCTATGGCATCACCGATCTGACCGCCTTCGTTCTGGGCACGGTCTTCATCGTGCTGCTGCCCGGGCCGAACTCGCTGCTGGTGATGACCATCGCCTCGCGCCGTGGTCTGCGTGCCGGTGCCCACGCCGCCGCAGGCATCGTGGTCGGCGACACCATACTGATGCTTCTGGCCGCCACCGGAGCCGCATCGGTGCTGCATGCGTCTGCGCTGATTTTCACCATCCTGAAACTGCTCGGCGGCGCTTATCTGGGCTGGCTGGGCATCGGGCTGATACGTTCAGGCATCGACCGCTGGCGACATCGGATCACCGCATCGCCCCCAAACGGCACGAACAAGGACACAAGCGGCGACATCCGACGCCCGTTTCGTTCAGCCCTGCTGGTGAGCCTGGTCAATCCCAAGGCGATCTTCTTCTTCGTGTCTTTTTTCGCATTTTCTACCGCGGCATTCGTCGCCTCCGCCGCTATTCGCGCCTCGGTGCCGTCCTCCGCCATCCACCGGTTTCTTCAGCGCTCGCGGACTCGCTTACCAT
>CAYYDO010000071.1:5229-9900 GCA_964470595.1 uncultured Burkholderiaceae bacterium
CCAAGGCGATCTTCTTTTTTGTGTCCTTTTTCGTTCAGTTCGTGGACCCGCACTATCCCTATCCGGCACTGACCTTCCTGCTGCTCGGCCTGATCGTGCAGTTCTGCAGCATCCTGTATCTCACCAGCCTGGTGCTGAGCGGACAGAAGATCGCGCAACGCCTGGGAAGGCATCCGGCCATTGCGGGAGGTGCCACGATGGCTGTGGGTGGAATTTTCGTGGCATTCGCCATCCGTCTGGCGCTGGCACCTGTCGGCTGAACCAGCCCCCTACTCGGCGAAGTGCGTATCGCCCGAGACAATCGCGACAAGGGTGCGTACGAACAGCCCCGTAATCAGAACAGTGGACAGAATCACCATGGCCCAGGCCAGAACCAGGGCCGCTGTGGTGGGTACGAACTGTGCATAGGCGAGACATGCCGATGCAAAGGCCGCAACGGGAAATGAAAAAGCCCACCAGGAAAGGTAGAAAGGCAGACGCGCGAATCGGCGCACCTGGGTCAACAGGAACAGAGCAAAGAAACAGCCGGTCCAGAAAAGGAAATGCGCGCCCGCATCGAGATCGGTCAGCCCGGATGGCGAGGGATGCTGACCGGTGAGTTGCAACCAGGACAGAAATGCCACTGTCGGTGGCGCCAGAAAAATGCACAGGGTGGGCAGCAAACGCTCGGCAAGGGGTGGCTGAACAAACAGCAGCCGCGCCATCACGATGGTGAGGAGGACGATCCAGAACAGGATGCCCACCGAGAAAAACCCCCAGGACAGTTCCATGAAACCAAGACGCACGCCGGCCAGTGGCAGCACCACATTGGCAACTGCCGGAATGAACCACACTGGCGTGGCATGCACGGGTTGCAATGTGTCGCGGTGAACCCATGCGTTGATCACCATCAGAATGACCAGCACCTGCAGACAGGCACCGATGATCCACAGCGGCATGGCCAGCGGAGCAAATACGCCAAGCGCCACCGTCGCCATCAGTGCGAAGGAAACAGGGATGGCGGCAAAGAAGGAAGACTTCACCGGATGCTGCCACTCGGCGGCCACCTGGGTCGGATGGCGCATCCACTTGCGGCCGTAGAGCGATATCAGAACCAGGAACACCAGGGCATCGAGCAAGGCAAAACCCAGAGCCAGCGCCTCGGCCAGACCGGGCAACCAGCCCAGAGTGGCAATTCGGCCCCATACGAGCGTCAGGCCGGACAGGCCCATGACCATGGCAAAGGATGACACCGGAGTGGTTTGCAAGAACATGACGTTTGGACCGGTTGTTCGCCGGCTTCTGGAAATTCGGACTTGCAGTTTAGTTCGCCAGAAGATACTGTATGAACATTCAGTATATGGAGCGCCAATGAAAAATCTTACGCCGCGACAACAGGAAATCCTGGATCTGATCCGCAGCCACATTACGCGGACAGGGTTCCCCCCCACGCGCATGGATATCTGCAACGCCCTGGGCTTTCGCTCGCCCAATGCTGCCGAAGAACATCTCAAGGCGCTGGCCCGCAAGGGTGTGATCCAGCTGACCTCCGGCGCCTCCAGGGGAATCCGCCTGACCAGCCCGGAAGACCCGCACAGTCAAACGGGTGCGGGACAGGGAATCGGCGGTCTGGCCCGCCAGGTCACCGGCATGCTCGATATCCCCCTCGTGGGGCGTGTAGCCGCCGGTCATCCCATCCTGGCCCAGGAGCACATCGAATCAAGCTATGCCATCGATCCCGGACTCTTCGCCCAGGCCCCGGATTACCTTCTTCGCGTTCGCGGCATGAGCATGCGCGATGCCGGCATCCTCGACAACGACCTCCTGGCCGTGCGTCGCGTGCCTGATGGCGATGCCCGCATTCGCAACGGTCAGATCGTGGTCGCACGTCTGCACGACGATGTCACCGTGAAGCGTTTCATGCGCCACAAGAGCGATATCCATCTGCTGCCCGAAAATCCCGAATTCAAACCCATCGTGATCAAGGCAGGCGAGGCCTCATCCCACGATTTCACCATCGAGGGGCTGGGTATCGGCATCATCCGCAACCCGGCTTCCCTGGCATAGAGGGGCGTGGTCATCATGTCCCATCAGCCATTGCATAACGGCCCACAATCCCCCCTTCCACATCCGGCCGTCTGGCGAGGTGCAGCCCTGCATCAGGCTCCGGCTGCCACCATGAGCAGTTCCTTCAGAATGCTCGATCGGGAACTGCCCGGCGGCGGATGGCCACACAGCAGTCTGATCGAACTGCTGGTGCGCCATCCCGGCATAGGCGAGTTGCGTTTTCTTGCACCTACCCTGCAGCAGATCACCCGCCAGGGGCGCAATGTCATTCTTCTGGCTCCGGCTCATCTTCCCTATGCGCCCGCTTTTGCCGCCATGGGCATCGATCACACCCGCATCCTGGTGGTTCATGCCAGGCAGCCCGCAGACCGTTTATGGGCTGTCGAACAATCCATCAAAAGCAATTCCTTCGGCGCACTGATCACATGGCTCGACAGCCCCGGCATACGCCCCGATCTGCTGCGACGCCTACAACTGGCGGCCGCATCGGCACAGGGACTGTTCTTCGTCTTCCGGCCCTTTTCCGCCCAGCAGCAGGCCTCGCCCGCACCCCTGCGCATGCTGCTGCTCCCCCGCCGCTATCCCGATCTTGCCGTGCAGATCATCAAACGCAGGGGCCCGGTGATGTCAGCAGCCATCGACATCCCGACACCCATTCCAGGAAGCGGCCTGCGGCCGCTCGACACTCACGACGCCATCGTTGTTCCCCATGCTGTGGATCGCATGCGCCATCGCGCGGCGCTACCGGCCGCCGTTTCTGCAGCCGCTGCCATCGGGCGTGCGGCAGCACGCCGCTGAATCAGCGCAACAGGCCACGCAACGCATGGCCTGCTGGGCCATGCAGTTCACGCCATGCGTCACCATTGCCGGCAGCCACGCGCTGCTGCTGATGGAGGTAGAGGCCAGCCTGCGTCTGTGGGGTGGTCACGAGCGACTTCTGCGCCGGCTTGAACAAGGCTGGAGAGATTTCGGCTGGCAGCCTCCGGACACCGTCACCATGGCCTGCAGCAGCACTGCACGTGCCGCACAGTGGCTGGCGCTGCACCACTCTGAAACCGATCCCTGTGCGGGCACCGTGCTGCGTGTTGCAACACATCCACAGGATATGGCTGCGATACTGTCCGATCTGCCCCTGCATGTGATCGACGAAGCACATATGCATCTCGATGTGCTCGAACGCATGGGTGTCCGGCGTCTTGGGCCGCTCATGCGCCTTCCACGCAAAGGTGTTACCCGACGATTCGGCAAACTTCTGCCACAGGCTCTCGATGCAGCCTGCGGTCTGACAGCCGATCCTCAACGCTGGCTCGAACTTCCCGAGACATTCCACGCGCGCCGCGAACTGCCGATGCGTGCCGATCACATGGATCCCATCATGCATGGAGCAAGACTCTGTCTGCATGAGTTTTCAGGATGGCTGGCGGCCCGGCAGGCCGGTGTGCAATCGCTGCAACTGATCCTGCATCACGACGACCCGCCACCCACGACCATCCCACTGGGCTTTGCCAGCATCACACGAGACGCCATCCGCATGCACAGGGTACTGACTGAGCGTCTGCATCGCCACGAGATCACACGGTCGGTATATGAAATCGGACTTCAGGCCCAGAAGATTCTTCCCCTGCCCCATCGCACACAGGATTTTCTCGGTTCTCAGACCGGCAGCACAGAGGCCCTGCAGGAACTCATCGAACGTCTGTCCGCAAGACTCGGAGAAGATCATGTGCATCGACTCGAGGTCCTCGACGACCATCGTCCTGAAAAATCCATCGACCTGATCCGCACCAGCGGTAATACGACCCGCAGGCGTGCACATCACACCCCCCCGATGCCACAGGACCATCAAGCCCACCGTCCTGCCTGGCTGCTGCGTATGCCACTGCCTCTGACAACAATCCAGCACCGCCCAGGCCATCGGGGCAGTCCGCTGCGCCTGCTCGCAGGCCCTGAGCGCATTGAAGCCGGATGGTGGGATGACACAGACCACAATGGTCCGGTTCAGCGCGACTACTTCATCGCCTGCTCACGGGATCAGGAACTGCTCTGGGTGTTTCGCACACCGGATCACAACTGGTATCTCCACGGCGTCTTCAGCTGACAGTGCTCAGCACCTCCCATGGAATTTGCCGAAACCTTCTGCCGCAGTTGTCACTCCTTTCTGCACGGGGCCTCGCGTCCCGTTGAACTGGTCGAGCGTGCCCATGCACTGGGCTATGCGGGTCTGGCAATCACCGACGAGGCCTCGGTGGGTGGTGCGGTACAGGCACACATGGCAGCGCGCGAGATCGGACTGCAATTGATGATCGGTGCACAGTTCACATCTGCAGACCTGGGAGGCCGAATCGTGGTGATCGCCATGTCCCGGGCCGGCTATGCTGAACTCGGACGGTTGATCACCTGCAGCCGCAGTCGTGAAATGAAAGGGCACTATCGCCTGGATCCAGCCGATCTTGAGGCAGCCCTGCCGCAATGCCTTGCGATCTGGCTGCCGGATCCATCGATTCCGCAAAGCCGGCATCACCAGACAGCAGGACGCATGAAAAGTCTGCTCGGTGATCGCTTCTATCTGGCATGCAGCATGTTGCTGCGAGGTACCGACAGCAGCTGGCGTGACCAGTTACGCAC
>CAYYDO010000072.1:0-9759 GCA_964470595.1 uncultured Burkholderiaceae bacterium
CCGCCAGCATCGGCCTGTCCATCGCATCGAGCCGCCACGAGACCCTCTACAGCAGACTCTTTCGCAGCTAGACCGATCAAGGAGATTCCTCATGAACAATGTCAGCGCCCCTACCCCCTTGAGAGTGGGCATAGGCGGCCCGGTTGGATCCGGAAAAACCACTCTGGTGGAGATGCTCTGCAAGGCCATGCGCGAGCGCTACCAACTTGCGGTGGTCACCAACGACATCTTCACAAAAGAGGATGAACGACTTCTTGTCGCCGCCGAGGCACTCCCAGCCGATCGCATCATGGGTGTTGAAACAGGCGGCTGTCCGCACACAGCGATTCGTGAGGATGCCTCGATCAATCTGGAGGCAGTGGACCGGATGCAGAGGCGATTCCCGGATCTGGATGTCATTTTCATCGAATCGGGTGGCGACAATCTGGCAGCGACGTTCAGTCCCGAACTCTCCGATCTGACCATCTATGTGATCGATGTTGCCGGCGGAGAAAAGATTCCGCGCAAAGGCGGACCGGGCATCACCCGAAGCGATCTCTTCGTGATCAACAAGACCGACCTCGCGCCCCACGTCGGCGCAAGCCTCGATGTCATGCGACATGACACCATCCGCATGCGTCCGGACAAGCCCTGGGTGATGACCAATCTGAAAACCCGCGAGGGTCTCGATGATGTGGTCCGATTCATCGAGATCCAGGGCTGTCTTGCTCAAACTCGACCTCTGCCGCCAACGGCAGATGATCGGAGATCGTCGCCCACTCGGTGAGTACCTCGACGGAGCGGACGCGCAGACCTCGCACATAAATCCGGTCCATGCGCAACATGGGCCTCACGCTCGGAAAGGTGCGTGCCGGCGCACCGCGCAGTGCCTCGAAGACCTCGACAAAACCAGCCTCGGACATGACATCACTGGCCGAATTGCGCCAGTCATTGAAATCGCCCGCCACGATGGCCGGCCCTCCGCCCGTCAGTTCGTCGATGACCTCGATGATCGCCCGGGTCTGACGACGACGCGCGCGCTCAAACAGGGCCAGATGCGCGCAAAAGCAGTGCACAGCCAGGGGACTGACATCGGCGCCGGGCAAGGTCACCAGACCGTGAAGCAGACCGCGCTTCTCGAATCGATACTCCGAGATGTCGTAATTGAGTCCCCTGCGCAAGGGATGACGTGACAGGATGGCGTTGCCATGATGACCGCGTGTATAGACTGCATTGCGACCGTAATGCCAATCGGGCCAGAAGCCCTCAGCGAGAAACTCGGTCACCCCGACATCGGCAGATCGGGTCAGACGGGCAACACGGCCGCGCACTTTCTGCTGGATCTCCTGGATGAACACCAGGTCTGCGTGCTGCTCTCGTATGCGCTGACGCAGGCGCAGCACTGTCGGCCGCAGATGCAGCGCCGAAACCCCCTTGTGCATATTGATGGTGACCAGGCGAAGCCTGGCAGGCGACGGCGTAAACTCAGAACTGGAAGTATCCGTTAACACCATCGCGGGAATCTTTTGAGAATGGGCCCATGCCGTTTCCGCCAACACTACCAGAACGTCGCAAGGACGCCGAACGCATGCACACCGGACAACGACTCCTGCTGATCATCGCCCTGCCGCTGATGCTGGCCGGTTGCGCGGGGATGGGCGACAAGATCGAGGCCTCATTCGCCAGAAGAGTCGGAATCGAGTCCTGTGGCATGAACCGCGACGATGTTCTGTCGCGTATCAATCTTCGCGAACTGGTTCGTGAGACCACCCAGGATTTCTGCGGGCAGTTTGCCGAGCGGCCGCCGAAGTACGACGAAGCCAGACTCGGGTATATCGTGCCCGACGTCGTTGATATCCAGACACTCAAACCCGAGGCATTCGGTATCGTTCTTGGTGAACTGCTCAGGGAACATGTCGTTACCCTGTGCCGGGCACCCGTGCGACAGGCCGAGTTTTCACCTCAGATGAAACTTGAGGCGGGCGGGATGGTTGCACTGAGCCGCGACACCGCCGCACCACGCGCACGAGAGGTTCCGTCTGCGGCTGCAGTGGTTGGTACCTATCACCTGCAACCCAGCAAGATCACCTTCGTGGTGAGACGCGTTGGGGTCGAAACAGGTCTCGTCGATGCCATGGCATCGCGCCATGTGGAGTGGTCATGCAGCATCCTACGCTCCGGACAGTCGGCCTTTTCATACCGGATTCGTTGATGAATCTCCAGGCATCACGCGCTTGCTCTCCCGTAGTGCCAATTCCTCGATCAGTATCGGAACCGCCAGGTTACAGGAATGAATCCCCAGTAATGTGGTCAGTTCGATTGTCTCCATGATCTCCTGTGCCGTGGCTCCATGGGCCAGGGCATTTCGCATATGCCGACGCACACCCGGCGCATACAGGTGGGTTGTCGCGGCATTGACGGCCACCAGAATCAGCTCCTTGAACTTGGGTGGAAGTGGCCCGCGTCGCTGCGGCACCGATCGCATGGCCAGATAGGCCTCGAGGAACTCGGGGTCCATCTCCCGCAGCTGCTCCCAAAGCGGGTTCCAGTCGCCCCGCCGAATGTGGTCTTCGGTGTGTGGCATGGTCTGCGTTGTCGCGTCAGCTGCCGAGGCTGCAGCCTGCTCCTGATTACCGGACATATTGTCTGACTCCTTGTGATGATGCGAGAGGTTGCCTTTCGAAACTTCAGATCGCTTGCAGCATGAGATCGGCTGCTCTTTCGCCAATCATGATGCTGGGCGCATTGGTATTCGACGATGCAATCGTGGGCATGACCGATGCATCGGCCACGCGCAGACCGGCGATACCGTGAACTCGCAGCTGTGCATCCACGACCGAGGTACGGTCATCACAGCCCATCCGGCAGGACCCTACGGTATGCCAGGCCGTTTGCCCGGTCTCGCGGGCATAGTCGAGCAGCTCGTCATCACTCGCGGATGCAGTCAACCCTGGGCGGGTCTCGCGCTGAATCACCCCCCGCAAAGCCGGACTCTGGCCGATCCGACGAATCAGCCGCAGCAACGCGACAACCGATGCCCGATCAGCCGGATCAGACAGATAGCGCGGATCGATGGCTGGCTGAGCAAAAGGATCGGACGTCTCGCAATGGATGCTGCCGCGCGACCTCGGATACAGCGCAAAACCGCCAATCGAAAAGCCCGAATTCCGATCGATTCCCGCGCCCGGAGATCTGGAATACCGATCCTTGCCACTGATGTGATAGACCCGGATCATCACGTCAGGTCTGCGGGCGCCCTCGACGGCCCGTGTCAGCGCATGCGCCGTCGAGGACGTATTCGCCAGCAGACCCTGCCTGAAAAACAGATACCGCAAGCCCTCACGCAGTTTCAGCATCGGACTTCGCATCAGATCATTGATGGTCTGCGCGACAGGGGTCTCATAGGTGCAACGTACCTGAAGATGATCGCTCATGTGCTCGCCCACGGCCGGCAGATGGTGGTTGACCGGTATGCCCAGGGCGGCAAGCCGGTCGGCATCCCCCACTCCGGAGAGCTCCAGCAACTGCGGGGACTGAATCGCCCCTGCGCACAGCACCACCTCGCGGCGGCTGCGTGCACTGTGACGAACGCCCTGCTGCATGAACTCGACACCGGTGCAGCGACCATGCTCGATCACGACCCGGAGAACATGCGCATCCGTCATGACTCTGATGTTGGCACTCCTGCCCGGACCTCGCAGATACGCCTTGGCAGTACTCCAGCGAACACCGCGATGCGCTGTCTGCTCGAGATAGCGGACGCCTTCGTACTGCACCGCGTTGTAGTCGGGTGTCGGAGGTATGCCGATACTGCGACAGGCCTGGATGAATGCCTCGGAAATCGGATCGGTCGCATGACGGGCACGATCGCTGATACGCATGGGGCCCGAGCGACCCCGCAGATCGCTCTGCGCATCCGGCGCCGACTCCATGCGTTGGAAATAGGGCAGAAGCGAGGCGAAATCCCATCCTGCAAGACCAGATGCCGCCCAGGCATCGTACTCGGCGGGATCACCCCACACATACGCCATGCCATTGAGTGAACTCGACCCACCGAGTACCCGACCCCGCGGCCAGTAGACCTGCTGGGACTTCAAAAAGGATTGGGGCTGGGTAAAGAACCGCCATGCGTATCTGGGATTGTCGAGCAGTTTTCCAACCCCCAGTGGCACATGAATCCACACATGACGATCATGCCCTCCACTCTCGAGAAGCAATACCTTGTACCGCCCTGACTCGGCCAATCTGGTGGCAAGAGCGCAGCCGGCAGATCCTGCGCCGACGACGATGACATCGGCCTCGAGATGGATCATGCCTTGACCCGGTGCTGAAACGAGTCCCGACGGAAACTGTAGAGCGCATCGGGATCAACAGCCACATCGATCACGGCAGGCTGATCCTCGCTGAGGGCGTCGGCGAACACACGCTCGAACGCTGAAATACTGGATGCGCGATATCCCCTGACACCCCAGAGCCTGGCCAGTTCATCGTATGGGGGATTGGGAACATCCGCGCCCAGGTAGCGCCCGCCGAAGAAATCCCTCTGATAGGCCTTTTCGGCACCCCAGCAACCATTGTTCATGACGATGCAGATCGTCGCGATGCCATTGCTGGCTGCCGTGCCCAGTTCACTGGTGGTCATGCCGAATCCACCGTCACCCATCAGACTGATTACCCGTCGCTGCGGCATGGCCAGCTTCACGCCAAGCCCGCAGGCATAAGAAAAACCCACCAGCCCGAAATCGAGCGGCGTGAACAGACTTGGACTTTGTCTGTAATCCAGGCTGTCCGTCGCCTGCAGGCAGAGGGTTCCGGCATCCATGGTGTAAGCGCTGTCGCGCGGAGCCAGACCTCGGATGGCACGAAACAGCTGCGCTGGCTGTATGCGCTCTGATGTCATGTTCTGGTTGTCGCGAGCGGCCAGCAGTTCGACGCGACGCTGCCGAAATGCGCTGGTCCAGCGGTCGACCTCCAGATGGGGTGTGTGACCCGCGAGCAAACGCCGCAATTCCCTGGTGAACTCGCCGGGATCGGAGATCACACCGAGCGCCACAGGGAAAAACCGACCAATGGCGAGCGGGTCTGATTCGACCTGAATGATCTGCGCCTGCGGATTGAGGTGATCGTAGGTGTAGAACGTCGCATTGAACCCGATACGGGTTCCGAGCGCCAGGATCACATCTGCAGTGCGCATGAGATCGGTCGCGACCACATTGCCACGCGGCCCCACCTGACCGGCGTAGAGCGCGGCCTCGCTCGATACTGCATCGCCATGACCGGGTGACATGGCCACAGGACAGTTGAGTATCTCGGCCAACTGCTGAACATCGTCGCCATGTCGCCCGTTCTTGATACCGCCACCAGCGAGAATCAGCGGACTGCGTGCCTTGCGCAGCAAGTCAAGCGCTGTCTCCATGGCCCGTGATGAAGGGCCGGCAGGAAGGTCGAACTGTCGACCAGCCACCGGGATCGCGGCCGCAGCGCAGGACTGCGACAGCACATCGCGGGCAATGTTCAATGCGACCGGGCCGCGACGTGGCGTCAGAGACGTGCGAAATGCGTCCCGCATGAGTTCGGGGATACGATCTACCGAGGGTACCGCGACAGTGCGCTTGGTCACCGGCCGCAGAAGACTGGTCTGGTCCACTTCCTGAAATGCGTCTCGATACTGATGTGCACTTGAGAGCAGCCCGGCGATGGCCACCACTGGAGAGAAAGCCGCCTGCGCCTGAGCAAGTCCGGTGACCAGATTGGTCACACCCGGTCCGTTCTGGCCCGCGATCACGACCCCGGCCCCGCCACTCGCCCGTGCATACCCGTCGGCCATGTGTGTGCCGGTTCGCTCATCGCGTACGCCGATGAAACGCACGGATGACTCATCCACCAGCGCATCGAATATCTCCATGCCTGCCGATCCGATCAGTCCGAAGACATGCGAAACACCCTCTGCCACAAGTGACTGCACGACCAGTTTTCCACCCGAAACGCTCTGCATGTGATGCCTCCCATCAATCCGGCTGAATGCCGGCAGCCTTGACAATACGACCCAGCTTTTCGATCTCGGCCACAATGTACCGATCGAAATCGCCCAGTTCGACATGGGTGGGGTCCAGTCCCTGCGTGCGCATCTTCTGCTGCAGGTCGGCCTGATCGGACACCGCACGAATCTCCTGCGCGAGGCGCGTCATCACAGCCGACGGTACGCCGGCTCGGGTGACGAAGGCATACCAGATGCGATAGTCGAAATCCTTGAAGCCGAGTTCCGCCACCGTAGGTACCGAGGGCAGAAGATCCGAGCGACGGTTTCCGGTGGTGGCCAGAGCACGCAGCTTGCCATCCTTCACCATGGGCAGGGCCAGTGCAATGGGCGGGAAGGCAGTCTCGATGCGACCACCGAGCACCTCGGTCACGGCCTCCTGAACGCCCTTGAATGGCACATGATTCATTCGCGTGCCCGACTCCATGAACATGTATTCGCCAGCCAGCTGTGTCGCCGAACCAATACCTGCCGACCCATAGTTCAGGGTACCGGGCTTGGCCCGTGCAGCAGAGATCAGTTCCTGAAGCGTCTTGAAAGACGAGGCGCTGTTGACAATGACCAGCGTGGGTGAACTGGCCACGAGCGCGACACCGGCCAGATCACGGGTGGTGTCGAACGGGAGTGTCTTTTTCAGACTCGGATTGACCGCGTGCGCCGAGGACACCAGCATGAGTGTATAACCGTCTGCCGGACTGCTTGCCACACCCTGCGCCGCAATGACACCGCCCGCACCAGGCTTGTTCTCCACGATGACTGGAACCGCAAGACGCCTGGAGAGCTCGACGCTGTACATCCGCGCCACGACATCGGTCAGTGCACCTGCGGAGAACGGCACAACGATACGTATCGCCTTTGCCGGCCAACGCGCATCTGACTGCGCCTGGGCAAGAGGTGCCATCAGCCCCACAAACACGCACATCAGAAGTTTCTTCATTCTCACCCTTTCATGACAGGTTAAGGATCCGCAACGCCTCGCATCATAAGTGGCTTAAAATGAAACAGAATTCCGAATATCGGAAGATACGTGCCGTCCATCGCTCATGCCCACATCAGACAAATCCTTCAGTTCCACGATTGCACAGGGCTTTGGACTACTGCAATGCTTCACATCGAGTCGCCCCCTGCTCGGCAACAAGGAACTGAGTGAACTGTGCGGGCTGCCGCCCTCCACGATCGCGCGCCTCACACACACCCTCTGCGCACTTGGCTTTCTGGTGCGTGTCGACAGGCACAGGAAATATCGCCTCGGCTACAGCGCGCTGACACTTGCCTATCCGGTACTGGCCAATATGCGCGAGCGTCATCTTGCGCGACGTCATATGCGCGACCTCACCGATCGCACTTTCGGTCAAACCTCGATGGCCGTGCTGCATGGTCTGGATGCCGTCTATGTCGAGAGTTTCAGACCCGAGGAGCAATGGCTGAGTCGCCCGGAAATTGGCACCATACGCCCCGCCCTGCAGACCGCCATCGGTCATGCCCTTTTGTATAGCCTGGAGGAGAGGCGTTTCCGCTATCTGATGTCGTCTGCGCGGGAGCGTCTGGGTCGACCCTTTGCCGCAATCAGCCGACAGATACAGGACTCATTCAGTCAACTTGATCGTCAGGGCTACTGCACGGTGCGCGGCAGCTATCGACCCGAGCTTCATGCTCTCGCAGTCCCGCTTACCGGACGCGGGCACGACGATCCGATCGCCTTCAATCTGAGCGTGCGCGCCTATGGAGGTGCCAATCCGGATCTCGACCGGTTCGCTCCCCAGCTGATTGAGCTGCGGGACCGCACACTCGAGGAGATGGGTGCGGGCTGAGCCCGCACCCCGCGACATGCACAGCCCTCACAAGCCACCAGGCGCAGTGCGCTTCGCGCTCTTCCTGACCCTGCTGCTGGGCCTTCAGCCCGTGGTGACCGACCTGTTTCTGACCAGCCTGCCCTCGCTTCAGGCGGAGTTCCAGGCGCCCATGCTGACCATACAGGCGACCCTGTTCGGCGTGATGATCGCGTTTGGCCTGGGGCAACTCTTCTGGGGTGCCTGGTCCGACCGATCCGGACGACGCCCCGTGCTGATCTGGGGATTGGCGATCTTCGTCATCAGCGGTCTGCTCGGTGCGATGGCGACGGAGATTGAGTGGCTGATCGCAGCACGTTTTGCCCAAGGTGCAAGCGTGGGCGCAGCCATCGTCGGCAGCCGCGCCATGGTGCGCGACCTCTACGCCATTCGTGACGGCGCCCAGGTCCTCGCACGCGGTCTGACGGGTCTCGGCGTGATTGCCCTCGCAAGTCCGATCCTCGGTGGCGTGCTCACCGACCTCGCCGGATGGCGCATGAACATGGTCGCCATCTCGCTGATCGGACTGATCGGACTGGTCATGGTCTGGTGGCTGCTGCCGGAGACCATTCAAAGCCGCAATCCCCGGGCGACCGCTGCAGGACCGCTGCTGCGCAACTACCTCGAGATCATGACCAACCGCTCCTTTCTGGCGTGGTCACTCGTGGCCTTCAGCACCTATGGCGGTCTCTTCCTGATCCTGTCGGGTGGCCCGTTCATCTATCAGCGACTGCTGGGTCTGACCGCCACCGAGTTCGGATTGATCATGGCTGCCGGCTCGGCAAGCTATCTCGTTGCAACGCTCATCTGCAGACGCTTCATCCCCCGTCGGGGTCTGCTGAAGACGGTTCAGTTCGCTGGTTGGATATCGCTGCTGATCGGCATCTGGAATGCGGTGCTCGCCATCCTTGAACCCCAGTCGCTGATCGCAATGCTGGTGCCGCACATGCTGTATGGCTTCGCTCACGGATTCCACCAACCGTGCAGCAACGCCGCCGCGCCGGGGTTATTCCCGGAGAAAGCCGGTACGGCATCCTCTCTGCTCGGGCTCATGATGGCCACAGCCGCTGTCGTGACCGGTGTTTACCTGGCCGTCTTTCTCGATGATGGTCTCCTGCCATATGCCTTGGGACTCACATTCTGGAGCGCCAGTCTGTGTATCGGTGCCCTGCTGGTACTGCCACGCCACGCGGATACGCAGACGCGTTGACAGCGTCACCCAGCGCCTCCAAAGGCGATACACTGACGACTCCGTTCCTCGTATCGTCACCTCGTCTTCGCCGGTAATTCCCTCGTGGCTTCATTCGCACTGCAGGTCAATGGTCAGCCGCGCATCGTCGATGCCGACGCGTCCACTCCGCTTCTCTACGTTCTGAGACAGGATCTGAATCTCGTGGGTACCCGCTTTGGCTGCGGCAGCGGGCACTGCGGAGCATGTACAGTTCTGATCGATGGACGGGCCATACAGTCCTGCGATGTCGCCGTATCGGCGGTGATTGGTTCGGACATCGCGACCATCGAATCGGCGCAATGCAGTGACAACTCGCAGGCGAGCCGCGCCCAGAAGCTTCTCTCCATCGTCCGCCAGTCGTTCCTTGATCTCCAGGCCGCGCAATGCGGTTATTGCATCAACGGCATCATGATGTCGGTCTGCGCCGTCCTGTTGCACGAACCATGCCCCGACAGGGACACGATGGTTCGCGGATTGACAAGACATCTTTGCCGCTGCGGAACGCATCACCGAATCCTGCGCGCGGCCCTCCTGTCGGCAGATCGCGCCCGCGCCGCCGGACTGGTCGCATGAGCAAGACCATCATCGCTGCCCTGCCGGCCTCCCTTGCGGCCAACCCCCGGCTCGATCAGTGGGTCCGTTTCGTCTCGCAATCCCGTGTCGAGATTGCCTCTGGAAAGGTG
>CAYYDO010000073.1:0-7636 GCA_964470595.1 uncultured Burkholderiaceae bacterium
AGACGCGTTGCAACATACGCCAAAATGCATATGGATAAATGTCGATGTTTTGTATAGGACAGATTCAATGGGACCCGGCGTCGAAGGGTCGGTGCCCGGTTGACTTCATCAGGCGCATTGATCACTCTTTGCGGCTTTCCCTCTCGTGGTCGCGCACTTTGCCCCAAACAGACGTGTCTCCCGGTTTCCAACCCCAAACCATTCAGATCGCTCTGCAAACCCTTGCAGACGCCATCTCGCCCATCGCTGGTGCAGAGTTCGTCGGTCTGCATGAATGCGGGGGCAGAACACTTGCGTCCCCGGTGCGCAGCCCGCGCGACATGCCACCGATGCCCATGTCGGCCATGGACGGCTATGCAATCAGTAGTGCTTGCCTGAACAAACCGACTGGCGAAAAGCCCCTCATGCTGAAGGTGCTAGGGAAATCCCTTGCGGGCCATGCGCTCGAGGGTGACACCCATGAGGACGGTTGCGTGCGCATCTTCACCGGGGCTGTGGTTCCGCAACCCTATGACATCGTTGTGCCACAGGAGCGGGTGATTCTCGTCGAGGCCGAGAACGCCATTCACCTGGAAGCACCGGATGCGTATCGCGCCGGCGCCAATGTGCGCCAGATCGGCGAAGACCTTCGCCGTGATGCGATCGCACTGGATGCAGGCCAGGTCATTGGCGCACGCGAAATCGCCCTGCTCGCATCGATGGGCATTGCTGCGGTCGAAGTGACCCGTACCGTTCGCGTGGCCGTGCTCTCGACAGGCGATGAAGTAGTCGAGGCGGGACGGCCAGTGTCGCCGGGTCGCATCCATGACGCCAACCGTCCGATGCTTCTGCAACTGATTCGCGAGTGCGGCGCGCATGCGGTCGATCTGGGCATCGTCGCAGACGATCCGGACAGCCTGCGGCAGGCCATCGCGCACGCCGCCACGATTGCAGATGCCGTCATCACCTCGGGTGGCGTGAGCGTCGGAGAGGCTGACCACACGCGCACCATCATGGAGTCGATGGGCGAGATTTCTTTCTGGAAACTTGCGATCAAGCCAGGCAGACCGCTCGCCGCCGGCTGGGTGCGTGGGCAATCGGGAGGCGCGCGGGTGCCCTTCTTCGGCCTGCCGGGTAACCCGGTTGCCGCCTTCGTCACCTTCAAGGCCATCGTCGCTCCCTGCCTGCACAAACTCGCCGGTATCAAGGTGGCCGACCGCGCGCCCATCCGCGCCTTGCTCGCGCGCGACGCACGCAAGACAGCAGGGAGGACCGAATACCTGCGTTGCAGCCTGAGACGAAACGACAAGGGTGAATGGGAGGCCGATATCGCCGCCTCCCAGGGTGCGGCAAGTCTGAAGTCCCTGGTCGATGCGCAGGGTCTGGTGGTGCTGCCGCATGACGCAGGTCCGCTGCCGGCAGGCACCCCGGTGGATGTGATTCTTCTGAGTTGAGATGCGCTACCCGACCGTGCGCCGAATCGCGCACGCGCCCCCGGGTTGCAGCGGGTTGTACCGGGTGCTTGTGAATCGCCGGCGATGCAGCCGAGCCGGTGGTTGACAATTCAGCGCGCCATGATCCGTCGCGAAAAATAGGACAGCAGATCGACGAGCACCACGAGTGCGATCATCGCCAACAGCACACTGCTGGTCTCGCGCATCTGAAAGAGTCCCATATGAAAGGCGAGCATCTGGCCGAGGCCACCGCCGCCCACCACACCCAGCACCGCCGCGGCCCGGATGTTGTTCTCCCAGCGGTACAGCGTGTAGGACATGAGTTGCGGCAGGACTGTCGGCAGCGTGGCATACATGAACACACGCACCTCGCCCACACCCTGCACGCGTAATGCATCACCGGCATGTGTGGGTGCGTTTTCCACCGATTCGGCAAAGAGCCGCCCCAGAACACCCGTGGTGTGAAGCGCGAGCGCGAGCGTTCCGGCAAAGGGCCCAAGGCCGGCAGAGATCAGCAGCAGGGCCGCCCACACCAGCTCGGGAATGGATCTCAGTGCATTGAGCACCAACCGGGCCAGCCAGCGGAAACGCGCGCGATCACCCGGGTGGCTGCGACTGGCCGGCAAAGCCAGCGCAATACCACCGATTGCCGCCAGCAGTGTGCCGAGTGCCGACATGGCCAGTGTCTCGGCACTGGCCACTGCGAGCTTGCCCAGAAACGCCGGGTCGACATTGGGCGAGAGCAACTCACCGAGAAAGCGCCCCATGCGGACCGCACTGTCCCATGACAGAAGACGACCGAGCTGAAGGTCGAGCGACCAGAAGCTGGCCACTGTGAGCGCAATGAGACCCAGGGTCACCCAGCAGACCGAGCAATCCCACCTGAGCCAGGGGTTGGGCCGATTCATCGGATCACCCTGCGCAACCACGCACTGAGCAGATCGGCCATGCCGACCAGCAACATGAAGACCAGCAGCATCGTCGCCACTTCGCCACCGTTGAACATCTTCATGGAATTGTCCATCTGCTGCCCAAGGCCACCGGCACCGACAAAGCCCAACACGGCCGAGGAGCGGATCGCGCACTCCCAGCGGTAGACGCTGTAACTGGTGAGCTCGGTGGCATTCTGCGGCATGAGACCGAAGAGAAATGCCTGCAGCCTGCCGGCGCCATTGCGCAGGAGCGTGCGTGTCGCATGCGGATCACCGCTCTCGAGAATCTCCCCGTATACCTTGCCCAGCATCCCCGCATAGGTCAGGCCAATGGCCAGCACGCCAGCAGCGGGGCCAAGCCCCACCACGCGCACGAACACGAGTGCCCAGACGAGCTCGGGAATGCTGCGCAGGAGCACCAGCAGACCGCGAATGATCTGACGCACGGCAAGGGCCACCGGGTGCATGCGACCCGACAGGGATGACACCGAGAGCATGGCGGTGGAGGCCAGCGTGAGCGGTATGGCCAGCACCAGCGCGAGAAAGGTGCCTGCAGTGGCAATCGCGATCGTGCGCCATGCCTCCCGCGCGACCATCGCGAGAAAATCGGCGGACCAGGCCGGAGGAAAGAAATCGGCAAGAAAACGCCGGGTGACCTTGAGATTGTCCGGCTCGAACAGGACCCAGGGTCTGAACTCGGTGGCGACCAGTGTGGGGGCGATCAGCACCAGAGCGGCACATGTCCAGAAGACACGGCTGACCCATGCGGGATCCCGCAATGAGGGATCAGGGAGATGTGGGACCATGCGCGGCGGTGATTGCAGGCACGCCGGCTAGCGGCAGTGAATGATGCGCGCCGGTTCCGGCTCGCCGGGAATATCGACGGCCGCCTGGGGCGTGCCGGTGAGCTCATGCTCGAACTGTGCGTACAGATCGGCAAGTCGGGCCCGCGTGACCTCCTGCGCGGGAAGATCGAAGACACACACACCGTCGCGCAGACCGATCACACGGGGAAACCGCTCGGTGGCCACATCCACCTGGTGCAGCGTGGTGATCAGGCTGACGCCCCGCGCTCTTGCGGAACTGATCAGCTGATCGATCGCCAGTCGGGCGCGCTTGGGGTCGAGCGCCGACAGTGGCTCATCGACCAGCCAGACTTCCGCAGGCGACATCAATGCGCGGGCCAACCCCACCCGCTGACGCTCGCCACCCGAGAGGCGATCGACCCGCTCCCAGAGTTTTTCGGCGACATCAAAACCTTCGAGCGCATCCCGAGCCTGAGCCGCACAGCGCGGGTAGACAAGGTTGACGACACTCTCAAGCAGCGACATCTGCGGCAGCCTCGCGGCGGTGAGTGCCGTGATCACACGCTGACGTGGCGGCAGGGGCGGCGTCTGCGGTGCCTGGAAAATGCGCCCGCGAAGCCGCTGCAGCGCCGACACCGACAAGGCCCAGGGGTCCTCGCCATCGAGAAGCACCCGCCCGCCCACCGGTTTCAGAGAGGCGGACATCAGTTGCAGCAGTGTGGTCTTGCCGGCTCCCGAAGGCCCGATCACCGCCACCTGCTCGCCTGCGCGAACCTCGAGATCGATACCGCGAATCGCAGCGGGCGCATCCGGCTTCGAGGCTGGATGACGCCCCTCGATACGCTCGAGCTGAATGTTCAAGGCTTACTTGATCAGACCTGCGCTTCGACCCGCACGCTCGAGTCCCTTGTAGTTCTCGGCCGTGGTGGGGATGTAGCGGGTGGCACGATTCAGGGTGAGAATCTCCTTGCCCTCGGGGGTGTTCATATCCAGCGCCAACAGGGCTTTGGTAATGCGATCGCGCAGCGCTGCCGGCATATCGGCATGCACCGACCAGTTGTAGTTGAAAAATGGTGGTGTGGTGTAGAACACATCCACCTTGGAGGTATCCACCTTCTTTTCGTCAACGAACTTGCGCCACACGGTGATGTCCAGTGCCGCCGCATCGACACGTCCGCTCACCACCGAGGCGATCGTTGCATCATGCGCGCCTGAATAGGCCACCCGCTTGAAATCCTTTTCGGGATCGACACCAGCCTCGAGCAGAAAGGTGCGTGGCATCAGATGCCCCGACGTGCTCGATTGCGAGCCGAAACTGATCTGCTTGCCTTTCAGATCGGAGAGTTGACGCAGCCCCGAGTCTTTCTGTGCGATGAACACCGACCTGAACTTGGTGTCCTCTTCACGCTGGGCAATCGGCACCACTTTGCCGCCGCTGCGGATCTGCGCCTGCACATGGGTGAACCCGCCAAACCACACCAGATCCACCTGCTTGTTGACCAAGGCCTCGACGGCAGCGGGATAGTCACTGACCGGAGTGAACTCGACCTTCATTCCGAGCGAGCGCTCGAGGTACCGCGTGATCGGGCCAAACTTGCGAATCTGCTCGGTGGCGGCCTCCTCGGGAATCGTGGTGACCCGAAGCACCTGCTGGGCCGACACCGAGGCGGCAACCCCTGCGAAAAGAAGACCCGCGAGGGCCGCACCCATCCATTGACGACGAAACATAAGCGTATTCCTTGTTCAGAGAAACCGACGGCCCCTGCTGACAGAAGCAGTTGCGGCGCATGAGGTGTCGGATATGACTATGGCCCCCACGGGGCACGTGAACTCCGGAGCTGGCCCGAAGGAGTGGACAAAACCTTACCACAAGCGTTTCCGGTGTGTACCGCCACAACAACCCGTCAGGTACCGGGATAAAGGCTAGACCCTGGGCTGTGCGGCGGGGGTGCGGCACAGCGCAGCCACCCGGAAGGTGGCCATCAGACCCGAGTGCTGATGTTCCGACACATGGCAATGAATCATCCAGTCACCGGGGCTTTCGGCCACGAAGGCGATCTCCTGGGTCTTGAATGGCCACAGGAGGGTGGAATCCTTGAAGGGCCCCCACTGACCATTGGGCAGGCGCTCGCGCAACACCACACCGTGAAAGTGCATGGGATGGAACCAGGCGGTGCGATTATCGATCAGACACCGCACCGTGCACCCCTGCTCGAACACATACAGGGGATCGGGATGGTGACCATGGGAATCCATATGGGATCCGTGATCGTTGCCCTTGCCATTCATCAGCCAGATCGCCTCGCGTGTGGCCTTGTTCGACAGCGCACCGCCTTCGAGCACCATCCGCACCTGCTCGGCTCCAGCCAGCACAGGTTCGAACAGCGGATTGGGCGGCAGGCCGGTGAAGGGGCCGCGGGCGGCCTGGGGGGATCGCGAGTTGTATCGGATCACCGCAATCCTGTTGCGCATGGCCGGGAAAAACTCATCCTCGACCTCGAACGTGGCCTGCGGCGCGCCGGTGCAATCCAGGAGCAGATCCACGCGGTTGCCCGGCGAAAAAAGCATCGCATCGGTGAGTTTGTATGGGGTGCACGGATGGCCATCGTGGGCAATGACCAGTGGCTCATGACCACGAAAACGCACCCGGAAGATGCGGGCGCTGGCAGAGTTGACCAGTCGCAGACGGATACGCTGACCTGCGCGCACATCCAGCGTGGTCGGTCCCCGCTCGCCATTGACCAGAACGATGTTGCCCAGTCGACCGGCATGGGATGCGTCGTGGAGACTCTTGAAGTTTGGCGAAATGGAGGCATCACGTGTGAGCATCACATCGGAGAGCACCCAGGTGATGTCGTCATCGACATCGGGCGGCTCGCGCTCATCCACGATGATGGTACCGAACAGACCGCGACCGATCTGCTCGTAGGTGGCGACATGCGGGTGGTACCAGAAGGTGCCGGCATCCGGCAGCGCGAACTCGTAGGTGAAATCCTCGCCGGGTTTCACCGCCGCCTGGGTAATACCCGGAACGCCATCCATGTTGTTGGGCAGGCGGATACCGTGCCAGTGGAGCGTCGAGGCCATCTGCAGACGGTTACGAAAACGAATGCGCAGGGTCTCGCCCTGCACCGCCCGCAGCACTGGCCCGGGAATCATGTTGTTGAAGGCCCAGACATCGGTGTAAGGGTAATCACTGCCAAGCAGCTGCAGCCTGGTGGGCTGGGCAATCACCGTGTGGTCGCGCACGCGCGGTGGGCGCGCAGACCATGCCAGAGGTGCAACGGACATGCCAGCGCCACCCGCCGCAAGACCGGCAAGGGCTGCCCCCGAGGCGAGAATCTGCCGACGCTTCATGCTAGGGTGTGAAACGCGGAAGAGTTGGACCATTCCTGCACGACGCTCATGCACGGCATATTTAAGGAGAGCGCAAAGAAATGCAACCCATGCTGCACGCTATTTCGGGGTTGGCCCTGACCGCCATGCTGGCTTTATGCCCGCCGGCTGCATCCGCGCACAGTTGCCCCCTGGAAATGTTCAAGATTGACGAGGCCTTGCGTCAATCCCCGCCCAAGGATCCACACACGCTCAAACGGGTGCGCGAGTTACGGGCCGAGGGGGAAAAACTGCACAAGCAGGACAAGCATGGGGAGGCCATGCTGGTTCTCGGGTCGGCGAAGAAGCTTCTGAAAATCGAGTGATCGGCATGCGCTACCGGCATCATCTTTTTCTGTGCCTCAACGAACGTCAGGACGGCCCCTGCTGTGCGGCGCTGGGATCGGCCGAGGTGCTGCGCAGTATCAAGGCGGAACTGCGCCAGCGTGGCCTTGACCGGGATGGCGGCATCATGGCGAACAAATCAGGCTGTTTCGGTCTGTGCACGGGCGGTCCCCATGCGGTGGTGTATCCCCAAGGCAGCTGGCACCGCATTCGTGACCATGCCGATGCGATTGCGCTTATCGATACGCTCGCCAGGGATGTGACATGAACCTCGCGCAATCCGTCACCGGGCTCATTCTCTGCGGGGGCGCGGGCAGCCGCATGGGCGGGGTGGACAAGGGCCTCATCCGCTTTCACGGCGAGCCCCTGGTGGATATCGCGCTGCGCAAGTTGCGACCACAACTCTCGTATCTGCTGATCAGCGCCAACCGCAACATTCAGGAGTACAGCCAGAGAGGGCTGGAGGTGATTCGCGACTCCGGTTCGCCGGTCGATATTCCGCGCTACGAGGGGCCGCTGGCCGGCATTCTCGCGGCACTGCAGGTGGTGCGCAGGCCCTGGCTGCTGGTGGTGCCCTGCGACTGCCCGCTGTTTCCGGAAGGGATCGTGCAGACACTCGCCGACGCTGCATCAGCGAACCCTGCGGGCGCTTATGTCCGCGACCACCCGACCTTTGCCATGGTACCGGCAGTGAGTCTTGCCGGGCTGGAAGCATTCCTCTCGCACGGGGGGCGCAACCTGTGCG
>CAYYDO010000073.1:7646-9749 GCA_964470595.1 uncultured Burkholderiaceae bacterium
GCTTCAATCGGGCGCCAGCGCGATCGATGGCGGCCCACCCGAATTCTTTCGCAACCTCAATTCACCGCAGGATCTTCCACCACCCTGAGCCTCACCGCGCGCCGTGGCACACGCCAGCCGGCGCCGTACAGGCGATGGCGGAGATGCTCCGGCGAATCAGTTGTCGAGCCCCTGGCTCTTCAGATACTCGTCGTAGGAACCCTTGAAATCGGTGACCGTGCCGTCGCCGCGCACTTCGAGGATGCGCTGCGCAACCGCATTCACGAACTCGCGATCGTGTGACACCACGAAGAGCGTACCCTGGAACTTCTCGAGTGCGAGTTGCAGCGATTCGATCGACTCCATGTCGAGATGATTGGTCGGCTCATCGAGCATGAGCACATTGTGCCGACCCAGCATGAGGCGACCGAAGGTCATGCGATGTTTCTCGCCGCCCGAAAGCACCCGAACCGCCTTGCCCACGTCATCGCCTGAAAACAGCAGCCGGCCAAGGATGGAACGCACGGCCTGATCGTCGTCACCTTCCTGGGTGTAGCGCGTGATCCACTCCGTGAGCGTGACGTCCTGTTCGAAATCGGGATAGACATCCTGGGGCATGTAACCGATATTGGCGTTCTCGGCCCACTTGTTGACACCGCTGTCGGGATCGAGACCACCCACCGCAGCGCCGGCGATACATCGCAGCAGCGTGCTCTTGCCGGCTCCGTTGGCTCCGACGATCGCGATCTTCTCTCCGGCCTCGACCATCATCGAAAAGCGATCGATCACCGGGCGCTCCAGCCCCGGGAAAGACTTGCTGATGCTCTGGACATGCACCGTCTGTCGGTAGAGTTGCTTGGCCTGCTCGAAACGGATGTAAGGATTCTGTCGCGACGATGGCCGCACCTCGACCGCATCGCCCTGAATCTTCTCGATGAGCTTGCGACGCGAGGTGGCCTGCCTGGCCTTGGACTTGTTCGCGGCAAATCGACGCACGAATTCCTGCAACTCGGACACACGCTCCTTGCTCTTCGCATTGGCTGCCATCAGCCTTGCGCGGGCCTCGGAGGCGGCCAGCATGAAGTCGTCGTAGTTACCCGGATAGATACGCAACTCGCCGTAATCGAGGTCGGCCATGTGCGTGCAGACCGAATTCAGAAAGTGGCGGTCGTGCGAGATGATGATCATGGTGCTGTTGCGCTCGTTGAGGATGTCCTCGAGCCACTGGATGGAGTGGATATCCAGGTTGTTGGTGGGCTCATCGAGCAACAGCACATCGGGATCGGAAAACAGGGCCTGCGCCAGCAGGACACGCAGTTTCCAGCCCGGCGCCACCTCGCGCATCGGCCCCTGGTGGCGCTCGATGGGGATACCCACGCCCAGCAGCAACTCGCCTGCACGGGCCTCGGCGGTGTAGCCGCCGAACTCGGCAAAGCGGGCCTCGAGATCGGCCGCACGCATGTAGTCGTCTTCGGTGGCTTCAGGATTGGCATAGATGGCGTCGCGCTCGGTCATGGCAGCCCACATCTCCTCGTGGCCCATCATCACCACATCGAGCACCCGGACATCCTCGAAGGCGAACTGGTCCTGACGCAGTTTGCCGAGGCGGACATGCTGGTCACGCATGACATTGCCGCCCGTGGGCTCGAGATCGCCGCCGAGAATCCGCATGAAGGTGGACTTGCCGCAGCCGTTGGCGCCGATCAGTCCATAGCGGTTGCCATCGCCGAACTTTGCGGAAACGTTTTCGAACAGCGGCTTGGCGCCGAACTGCATGGTGATGTTGGCCGTCGATAGCATGGGGGTAAGACTCCGGAATTCGGTGCGGTGAGGTGCGGTGCGATCAGGCCCGCTGGGTCCAGCGAAACGCGTTTCGAAACATCTGCATCCAGGGGGAGTATGCGCGACCCGCGAGCACCGCGGCGGCGTCTTCGGCGAACACCCGGCTGTTGCGCCGACCGTCGTAGCCCACGACCACGCCCGCCTCCCGCGCGTCCGGCCACCGACCGAGCAGCCAGTCGCCGAGCCCGCCGCTCACCTGACGCACCAACACGCGGTTCATGCGGTTGGGGCCCGGCCCCATCGCCCCCCGTGCTTGTCGGGAGGCTGCGGCATCTTGTTCTT
>CAYYDO010000074.1:0-9727 GCA_964470595.1 uncultured Burkholderiaceae bacterium
CACTATGTGCTGGTGGCCGGCTCCCTGTTTGGCCTGTTCGCCGGTCTCTACTACTGGCTGCCCAAGTGGACCGGACACATGTACGACGAAACCCTGGGCAAGGTGCACTTCTGGGCCTCGATGATCTTCTTCAACATCACGTTCTTCCCGATGCACTTCCTGGGCCTGGCCGGCATGCCGCGTCGCTATGCCGACTACAACATGCAGTTTGCCGACTTCAATGCCCTGGCCTCGGTGGGTGCCTTTGGTTTCGGCCTCTCGCAGGTGCTGCTGCTCTACATCATCATCAAGTGCATCAAGGGTGGTCCGAAGGCGGCCGACAACCCCTGGGAGAGCCAGCAGGGCGGTCTCGAGTGGAGCGTGCCGTCGCCCGCACCCTTCCACACCTTCGAGACCCCTCCCGTGGTGAAGTGAGCGTGTCCGGCAATTCCCGCTCCAACATACGGCTGGCCCTGATCCTCGCATCAGTGGCGGCCGTATTCTTCGCCGGCGTGATCGCCAAGTACGTGATCTTCCCCGTATGAGCGACACATCTCCGCGCACCCCGCCGAATCCGTCTGACACGGCACAGCCGGAGGCGGTTGGCCGTCAGGACAACAGCCGCATGATGGGCAAGCTGCTGATGGTCGCGCTGATCATGTTCGGCTTCGGTTTTGCGCTGGTGCCGTTTTACGAAAAGATCTGTGAAATCACCGGCATCAATGTGCTTGCCAGTCGCGATAAGCTCAACACGGCCGAAGCACGCGAATTTGCCCGCAATACCCAGGTCGATACCAGTCGCACGGTGACCATCGAGTTCGATGCCAATGTGCAGGGAGCGATGGTGTTCAAGCCGCGCACGGGTCACATGAAGGTGCATCCGGGCGAACTCGCCACCGTGGTCTACGAAGTGGTGAATGCAACACCGGGTCAGCTTGTCGGGCAGGCGATTCCGAGTTACGCCCCCAGGCACTCCGCAAGCCACTTCAAGAAGCTCGAGTGTTTCTGCTTTCAGCAGCAGGAGCTGGGTGGCAATGAAAAGCGTGAATTCCCCGTGGTCTTCGTGATCGATCCGAAGCTCCCGGCGGATATCTCCACGATCACCCTCAGTTACACGTTTTTCGAGGTTGCAGGCAGATCATCTGCCGCGGCATCTGTTCCCGCCAGGCCCGGGAGCTGATCGATGCAGGACCTCAAACAGGCTGTCGTGCGCAGGGCCAGTTTTTTTCAGACACTGTCGGCAGTGTTGTGGTCGTTTTTTGGTGTGCGCAAGGGGCGTGACCACGATGCCGACATGGCCCGGCTCAACCCCGTTCATGTGATCGTTACGGGTGTCCTGGCCGGGGTCGCTTTCGTGCTGTCGCTGGTCTTGCTGGTCAGGATTATTCTGGGTGGATGAGCATGCTGTCCGGCTTGCCCGCACCCAGGCTGTTTTTTGAATACAACAAGCGTTAAAGGGGAGATGCATGAGTTCAGCTAGTCACGCGCCGTATTACTTTGTCCCGGCGCCGAGCAAGTGGCCCGCCGTCGGATCACTGGCAATGATCTTCACATTGTTTGGTGCCGTTGGCACCATCAATAGCCAGGCCTACGGCGTCTGGTCGCTGCTGATCGGCTTTGTCATCCTGATCTACATGTTCTTTGGCTGGTTCGGGGTGGTGATCTCCGAGTCCGAGACGGGGCAATACAACTCCCGGGTCGATGCCAGTTTCCGCTGGAGCATGAGCTGGTTCATCTTCTCCGAGGTGATGTTTTTCGCCGCGTTTTTCGGTGCGTTGTTCTATGCCCGCGTCATCAGCATGCCGTGGCTGGGCGACCTGGATCACAAGGCCATTCTGTGGCCCGACTTCCAGGCGGTCTGGGGCAAGGGCACCGGTCCCGCGGGTCTGGTCGAGGAATACAAGACCATGGGGCCCTTCTGGATCCCCACCATCAACACGGCACTGCTGCTCACGTCCGGTGTGACTCTGACCATCGCTCACCATGCCCTGCGCGAGGGCAATCGCAACAAGCTGAACATTTATCTCGCACTGACGATCCTGCTGGGTTTCATCTTCCTGGGTTTCCAGGCGTATGAGTACATTCATGCCTATCGCGACCTGAACCTGAAACTCACCTCCGGCATCTTCGGCTCCACCTTTTTTCTGCTGACAGGTTTCCACGGATTCCACGTTTGCGTCGGTGCGATCATGCTGGCGGTGGTTCTGGCGCGATGCGTTCGCGGCCACTTCAGACCCGATCAACACTTCGCCTTCGAGGCTGCCGCCTGGTATTGGCACTTCGTTGATGTGGTGTGGCTCGGTCTGTACATCATCGTTTACTGGCTCTGATCCGGCGAAATCCTCTGGCCTGGCCGGCGCAGGCGGGCCGGGAGTCGTGATGCAAAGGAAAGGCCGCCCTCGGGCGGCCTTTCTTATCCAGGAGGGCACCGCGAGGAAGTGACGGCGCGCGGTGAAGCGGATCGGCGTATGCGGGACGCGATGGATCAGTAGCGGATGCCGGTGGTGGCGATCCAGCCCAGCTGGTTGGCCACGATCAGTGTCAGGAACAGGGCGACCGAGAATCCGACCCGCCATGCCAGTGCCTTGACAGTTCTGTTGCTGGCGCCTTTGTCCCGCATCAGATAGAAGAGTGCCGATCCAAGACTGAACAGGATCAGACCGAATGCAATGATGATCAGGATGCGCATGAGAGTTCCGCCACAGGGTGGTCAATGGTAAACAAGAAAACCGGCGCTGGCCTGTGGCGGGCGACGATCATTTTCACCCTGCTGGCGGCCATTGCGATCAGTCTGGGCATCTGGCAACTGGGTCGGGCCGCCGAGAAGCGGGCCATCATCGATGCCGGTGTGAACCGTGTGTCGGCGATGAAAATCGGTCAGCAGGGGGCGTCATGGGGCCCGGCCTTGACCTCTGCAGACCTCGATCAGCAGCAGGTCACCCTTGACGGCCGGTGGCTGATCGCGCAGTCGATAGCGCTTGATAACCGTTCTCTGGACGGACGCTTCGGTGTCCATGTCCTCACGCCCCTGCAGCTTGCCGATGGCAGTGTGGTCTGGGTGAATCGCGGGTGGATGCCCAGTCGGCCAGGTCAGTCGCAGGCCCCGCCGTTGCCGCGTGTACCCGATGCAGAGAATCTCCCGGGTGTGGCGCAGGCGTCGGTGATGCGGCGCATGGAACTGTCGTCTGATGCCGCTGCGCTGCGTGCATCGAATCTGTGGCAGAACTTCGACTGGGACGCCGCTGCGGCCCGGTTGGCGCAGGCCGGTCTGGAGTCCCGCCGCGTCTGGCCGGTCATCGTCTGGCAGTCGGGCGAGAATGCCGACGGACTCATTCGCCGCATACCGCAGGTGTCGAACGACCCTCCCAAACATCTGGGATACGCTTTGCAATGGTTTCTCATGGCGGTCGTTGCGCTATTTTTCGCCTGGCGCATGAGACCCCGCTCCGCACCCGCGAAGCCGAATCCCGGCGACATCACATCCCCCTCCTCATGAATCAGTCCCTGATGACACCGCAGACACAGCAAACACAACAGCCACAGCCCATGCAGCAGCCCAGGCGACGCAATCTCTGGCCCCTGTGGGCGGTGCTCGCCGTGACGATCGCCCCGGTGATTGCCTCGTACGTGATCTATTACGGGGTTCGGCCGGAGGGGCGCACCAACTACGGCGATTTCGTCGAACCGCAGGTGGCCGTTACCGATCTTGCCGTGACGACCGTGGTCACCCCCGGTGCCGAGAGTGCCTTTCTGGCGCTGCAGGCATTGCCATCCACACGTCGCCCGCTGACCACTCTGGGCGACTGGCGCGGCCGCTGGCTGATGGTGCGTGTGGGGCCTGCGGAATGCTCCCAGGCCTGTCGTCAGGAACTCTGGTTGATGCGTCAGATACGCCTGACCACCGGGCGTGAGCGCGAGCGGGTGGAGCGGCTGTGGATCATCACCGACGATGGCACGCCGGATGCCGCGCTGATGGCCGAGCACGAGGGCCTGTGGGTGGTCCGGGCGGGAGCCGGTTTTCGCACGACTCCACAGACCGAAGGGTGGATATCGGTCGCCGAACAGTCGCTTCGCCGCAACGGCGGCGCAAGCAATATCTGGCTGATCGATCCGATGGGCCACCTGATGATGCGTTTCCCGGATAATCCGGATGCCAACGGTATGAAAAAAGATCTGAACCGCCTGCTCAAGGCGTCCCGCATCGGCTAACCCCTCATGAACGGATTCACGCTCGTCCAGCCCTCTGTCATGCGCCAGTACCTGGCGCTCACCAAGCCGCGTGTGGTCATGCTGATCACTTTCTGCGCGGTGATCGGCATGTTCCTGTCCACGCCAGGATGGGTGCCCTTGCCGGTGCTGATCAACGCCACGCTGGGCATCACCCTGGTGGCTGGGGCTGCGGCGGCGGTGAACTGTCTGGTGGAGCAGCATATCGATGCCCGCATGGCGCGCACGGCCTGGCGTCCTCTGCCATCGGGCACCCTCACGCCACAGCAGACGCTGGTCTTCTCCGGCATTCTTGGGGGTATCGGCACCTTCCTGCTTTATGCCTTCGTCAACCCGCTCACCACATGGCTGACGCTGGCCACTTTCGTGGGCTACGCCATCATCTACACCGTCATTCTCAAGCCGCGCACCCCGCAGAACATTGTCATCGGCGGCGCATCCGGCGCGATGCCCCCGGTACTCGGCTGGGCTGCGGTGACCGGTCAGGCCCCCATCGAGGCATGGGTGCTGTTCCTGATCATCTTCGTCTGGACACCGCCCCACTTCTGGGCGCTGGCCCTCTACCGCACCGATGACTATGCGCGCTCCGGCCTGCCGATGCTGCCGGTCACGCATGGCGCACAGTTCACGCGACTGCACATCCTGCTCTACACCCTGCTGCTGGTGGCCACGACCATCCTGCCGACCCTGATCGGCATGAGCGGATTCGTCTATCTGATCGCGGCACTGGGTCTTGGGGGCTATTTCCTGTGGCTGTCCTGGCTGCTCTATCGTGAATACTCCGAGCCACTGGCCAGGCGCACCTTCCGCTATTCGATCAATTACCTTGCCCTGCTGTTTGCGGCACTGCTCGTCGACCACTATCTGGTCTGAGGGAGCATTTTTTGTCTTTTTATGCGGGCAGCGGGTCAGCCGCCGCGCATGATGCATCGGTCAGTCGCGTACACAACGAAACCCGATATACCCCACGCGGGTGTCCCGTGGCTTCGTGGCGACATCCGATTCCTTCTGGCGCTCCGGTCCGTACCACCATGAGCTGCTGCGTGTGATGCGTTCATCACCGCTGCCCGTATCGACCCACTCCCACGCATTGCCGCCCATCTCGTAAAGCCCGTTGACACCCGCAGGTGTGGTCATCACCCGCACATGGCCCACACCCCGATCGAGTGCACCCTTCGGTGCTGTGCCGGCGTAGTTGCCACAGCCCGAGAGGCAGTGACTTCCCGCAGCCGAGTCGCCATTGGGATAGGCATAGCGGCGCCCCTGAACGAAACCGGCCGGTGGTGATCGCCTCTGCTCCAGATAGGCCGCATCCGTCCATTCCTTGTCCCTGGGCAGTCGCTTGCCGAAGTGTCGGCAGATGCTTTGCGCCTCGTCGAAGGTGAGATGCACCGCCGGCTCGCGGTCGTCTCCCGGCACGCCAAACGGTGCGCGCCATGTCCAGCCTGGCTTGCGCGTCCATCCGAATTCGAAAATGAAGCCTCCACCCTCACGTTCCGCGCGACTGGTGAATCCAGTGGCTTCGGCCATGCGACGCACCTGGCCGATGGTGACTTCGTGCACGTCCCATTCGATGCCGTGAATGCGCGCCGTTGCACCCACTGCAGGTGTTGTGCCCGGCTGGGCGAGGGCGGACACGGTCACATGTGACAAACAGGCCGCGACCGTGGTCGCAGCGAAATGAGCATGAAGACGGCGTGTCATTGGTCGATGATCAGTATGCATGTATCGGGGAGGATGGCGCGACATCCCCAGGCTGAAAACTTCCCCCGCTCATGCGCGGCCAGTACACCAGCAAACGCGGATCTTCGATCAGGCCGCCATGAATCATCGCGCCATTGTCGACACGCGGGTAGATCTGATCGGCAAGCTTGATTTCACCGCCGGACACGCGCCGGACGATATGTCGCCGGGTGAGTTCCGAGGGGTGTGAAAGCCCGGCAGCACCCAGCATCTCGGCCACCGCATGCACCGTGTTCTTGTGGAAGTTGGCCACCCGTTGTGACTTCATGGCGACATCCACCACGCGGTAGCGATCCGGATTCATGGTGGCGATGCCTGTGGGGCAATTGCCCGAGGAACAGTCGCGTGCCTGGATGCAGCCGACGGCGAACATGAAGGGGCGCGCCATATTGCACCAGTCGGCACCGAGTGCGCACTGGCGCACGATGTCATAGGCGCTCACGATCTTGCCCGAGGCACCGACTTTCACGCGATCACGCAGACCCGCCCCGCGCAGCGTGTTGTCCACGAACACCAGCGCATCATGCAGGGGGGAGCCGAGGTGATCGGTGAACTCGGCAGGTGCGGCACCTGTGCCGCCTTCGGCACCGTCCACGGTGATGAAGTCGAGTACACGGCCGCTCTCCAGCATGGCCTTGACGATGGCGATGAATTCCCAGGGATGGCCGATGCACAGCTTGATGCCCACGGGTTTGCCGCCTGAGAGAGTGCGCAGCCTGTCGGCAAAATCGAGCAGGCCCTGGGGGGTGTTGAACTCGCTGTGACTCGGCGGCGAGATGCAGTCCTTGCCGGGTTCGACACCGCGGATGCGGGCGATTTCCTCGGTGACCTTTGGTGCAAGCAGCATGCCGCCATGGCCCGGTTTTGCGCCCTGACTCAGCTTGATTTCGATCATCTTCACCTGCGGGTGAGCAGATTTTTCGGTGAATTGCTGCGCATCGAAGCGTCCGTCGGCTGTGCGGCAACCGAAGTAACCGGTTGACACCTGCCAGATCAGATCACCGCCGCCCGCCAGATGATAGGGAGAGATACCCCCCTCGCCGGTGTTGTGTGCGAATCCGCCAATCCGCGCGCCGGTGTTGAGCGACTGGATGGCCGGTGGCGACAGGGAACCGAACGAGGTGCCCGAGATGTTCAGCACCGACATGCGGTAGGCCTGTGCACCCTCTCCCACACTGACCCGAAAATCCGGGTGCGCGATATGCAGCGGCTGGATGGAGTGATTGAGCCATTCATGGTCCTCGTCGTACATGTCGACCACCGAACCAAAGGGGCGCACCGCAGTCTGCTGCTTGGCTCGCTGATAGACCATCGCACGCTGATTGCGCGAGTAGGGCAACTCGTCGTTGTCAGCCTCCCAGAAATACTGGCGCACCTCGGGTCGGATGCTTTCGAAGAAATACCGGAAGTGACCCAGCAGCGGGTAATTCGCGATCACCGGATGAGCCTTCTGGCCGTAGTCGCGCAGACCGACGATGGTGAGCACTGCCATCAGGACGGCCGGTATCCACAAGACGGGCCATGCAATCGCGGTCAGCCCCAGAGCGACTGCAGCAAGGGCCGCATAGAAAAGGGCCGAATAACGGCCCCAAAGGAATTCCATGAACCGCCTCCCCTGGAGAGGGCGGCCACTCTCTGGACAATGGAGTGCGCGCCCGGCAGGTCGGTGGGACCTGCCTGGGGACTTAGGATAACTGCGCGCGCAGTTTCTTTAAAGCCGCGCTTTCGATCTGTCGCACCCGTTCGGCAGAGATGCCGAACCGATCCGCAAGCTCTTGCAGGGTGGTGCCGCCTTCGTCCTCTTCGCGCAACCAGCGCGCCGCGACGATCTCGCGGCTGCGTTCATCCAGGCTGGCGAGCGCGCGCAGCAGACCCTGTGAGCGCAGGGATTCGGATTCGTGACGCTCGACCAGCATGGCCGGGTCGGCATCGGGTGCTGCCAGATAGGCGATGGGTGCGAAGCTGGTCTCGCCATCGGTGGTCTGGCCTTCCATCGCCACATCCCCGCCCGAGAGACGCTGGTCCATCTCCAGAACCTCGCTGGCGGGAACATCGAGTTGGCGGGCGATGATCCGTGCCTGCTCGCCGGAGACACTGTCCTGAACGCCGAGGCTCTGCTTGAGCGAGCGCAGGTTGAAAAAGAGTTTTCGCTGCGCCTTGGTGGTGGCAATCTTCACCAGCTGCCAGTTGCGCAGGATGTATTCGTGAATCTCGGCCTTGATCCACAGCATGGCAAACGACACCAGACGTACCCCGCGGGTGGGATCGAAGCGGCGTACGGCCTTCATCAGGCCGATATTGCCCTCCTGGATCAGGTCGGCCTGTGGCAGGCCATAGCCGCGAAACTGTCGGGATACCGACACCACCAGACGCAGATGAGAGAGCACCAGTTCGCGTGCGGCATCCAGGTCGTGGGTCGTGCGAAAGCGCAGGGCGAGTTCTTCCTCGCGGGAGGCCGAAAGCACGGGAAACTGCTGGACGGCGCGAATGTAGGCATCCAGATTCCCTCCTGGCGTGAGCGACAGGGTGGCCAGGGCATTGTCGGCGGTGATCGCGTGTGCAGTCATGCGTAAACCCCTTTCTGTACCAATGGAAGTCATTTTAGCACTCTAGTGGTTAGAGTGCTAATTCCGGAAAAAGTGCTCTGGAGGCCGTCGGGCCGGGATGTGCCGGGGTTTTGCCCTACTATCGCTTCTCACTTTGACAGAAGGGTCCGGCCATGAAGTTCCGCTTTCCCGTGGTGATCATCGATGAGGATTTCCGCTCCGAGAATGCATCGGGTCTGGGCATCCGGGCACTGGCCGATGCGCTCGAAAAAGAGGGCGTCGAAGTCCTCGGGGTGACCAGCTATGGCGACCTTTCCCAATTTGCGCAGCAGCAACGCCGGGCATCGGCCTTCATCCTGTCGATCGACGACGAGGAATTCGGTTCGGGCTCCAAGGAAGAGACCGATTCCGCGCTGAAGAATCTGCGGGCCTTTGTGGGCGAGATCCGTTTTCGCAATGCCGAAATCCCGATCTACATCTACGGTGAAACCAGGACATCGCGACACATTCCCAACGATGTGCTGCGCGAGTTGCATGGCTTCATTCACATGTTCGAGGACACACCGGAGTTCGTTGCGCGTCACATCCTGCGCGAGGTCCGCTCCTATATGGACTCGCTGGCACCGCCGTTTTTCCGGGCCCTGCTCGACTACGCCCAGGATGGCTCCTATTCCTGGCATTGCCCGGGCCATTCAGGCGGCGTGGCATTCCTGAAGTCTCCAGTAGGCCAGATGTTCCATCAGTTCTTTGGCGAAAACATGTTGCGCGCCGATGTCTGCAACGCGGTGGATGAACTCGGCCAGCTGCTCGACCACACCGGGCCGGTGGCGGCTTCCGAGCGCAACGCCGCGCGCATCTTCAATGCCGATCACTGTTTTTTCGTCACCAATGGGACATCCACATCGAACAAGATTGTCTGGCATGCCTCGGTGGCTCCGGGCGATATCGTCGTGGTGGACCGCAACTGTCACAAGAGCGTGCTGCATGCGATCACGATGACAGGCGCCATCCCGGTGTTCCTCATGCCCACGCGCAATCACCTGGGCATCATCGGGCCGATTCCCCTTGATGAATTCCGGCCCGAGAACATCCGCAAGAAGATCGAGGCCAACCCCTTTGCCTGCGAAGCGCTGGCGGCTGGCAATGGCGCAGCCAATCCGCGCATTCTCACCATTACCCAGAGCACCTACGATGGCGTGCTCTACAACGTCGAGATGATCAAGGATGTACTG
>CAYYDO010000075.1:0-9710 GCA_964470595.1 uncultured Burkholderiaceae bacterium
CCGCCGCCGCCACCGCCACCGCCGCCACCGCCACCGCCGCCACCGCCACCGCCGTCGCCGCCACCGCCGTCGCCGGAGCCAAGTCCTGCGCCTGCACCGGTTGCGATCGTAGTGACCGAGCTGGCGAGCGCGGTCCGTGTGCCCGTGATTTCGGCTCCCATGCCGACACCGGTACCGGTGGCTGTCGCTCCGACTCCTGCACCACCGTTGGCTGCCTCGTCGGCACCATCCGTCCCGGAGGCAAGCGCACCAGCATCAGCTGGCGCAGTCGCAACACCAGCGACGGCTGCGCCCTCACCCACACCGGCCCCGAACAGCGGGCCCGGTGGATCGGCAACATCATCCCCCGTAGTTACCCCAGCATCTGCGCAGGCACCCTCTCCAACACCGATCGCCAGTCCCGCTGGGCCGCCGCCGGTAGCCTCTCCACCCCCTTCGCCCATTGCAGCCGAGAAACCCGCCACACCCAAGGACACGGCCGACGCAAAAGATCCCACGCTTGCATCGGTAGGCAATGTCGATGCGCCGAAGCCGGCCGCAGCGGCAGTCCGCTCCATGGGCCGGCTTTCTCCAGTCCTGCCCACCCTTCTGACACTCGAGACGCCAGTGGCGCCACGCCCCGCCGGCAGGGACGCCAGCGAGCAGCGGGTCTCGATTCTCGGCAATACCGGACGCTGGTAGAAACCACCCGTATCGGCCCATCCCAGAGATCGGATCGCCGGGAGACGCCATCAGATCTTTGTAGTAACCTTTAAATCCAACTTGCCAAGCATTGCGTGGTATGCGTTCCCCAAAATTTGTCGCCTCAGTTCTGCTTGCGCCTTTGCTCGCGATAGGTACAACGGGCGTTTTTGCGCAAAACGCACAAAAACTTGCCGACAACCTCTCCGATGAGTCGTGCGAACTCGTCGCGCGCGAGGACATCGCTCCCCTGCCCGGTCTGCCCCGAGAGCAGCGCGTCATCTGCAACAAGGCGGCGGTTGGCTCTGTGTTCGGCATGTTCGGTAACGCCGATCCCGCCACCATCACCGCGAGCGAACTTCAAACCATCCTGCGTGGCAGCAACGCAGGCACCATCCTTTCCCAGCGTGTCAACTGCAGCGGAAAAACCACCATAGGCAGTGGCCCCGAGACGATAGCAATCGCAGCATGCCGCCTGAACAGTGGTGGCTGGCCACATGTGGTCGTGATGACGACGGCCAACAGCCTGCTGCGCATCGCCGAAGGCCCACCCACCACGCTGCCCGCTCTGATATCGGCACTGACAGCAAAGCCGCCGAGCCTCTCGCGCTTGCAGTGGACCGACACACTTCGCGCAGCCTTTGCCGAAAATATTCCGCTGGTGTCACCGCGTGAACTGGAGCGCTTCTCTGAACTCGTGCGCGGCGCGCGTGCCGCCAATGCGCAAGGACAGCATGCGGAATCCGAGCGCATGCTGCGTCAGGCGCTCGATATCCAGTCCAAACTGCTCGGCGAAGGTAACCCCGCAGTGGCCGACACGCTCATGGATCTGGCGCTCAGCATGAGCAACCGCGGCCGCAAGGAGGAAGCCGAGGGGCTTTTTGCCCGCGCGGACCTGATCGTGCAGAAGTCTCCCAAGGACTCCGACCGGGCACGACTCCTCACCTATTACGGCTTTCATGCAGCCAACCATGGCGATTACGACGCCGGGCTGAAAGCCGCCAACAATGCCGTGGCCGCCTGGCGCAAGCAGTTGGCCACACCCAAGCTGAATATCTCCGCGATCGGCGGCGCTGCAGATGATTTTGATCCCGACTATCTGGATCGCGGCGAACTGGGGCTTGCCCTGAATCTGCTCGCCAATATGGCGCTCAATCTGGAAGACATCAGCACGGCAAACACCGCAGCCGCCGAGGCGCTTTCCATCTTCAACACCACCAAGGGTCTGCCGCAGTGGTGGCGCTCGGACATCCTGCTCACCCTTGGCAAGATCAGCTCCGCGCAAGGCAGGCTCTCTGCTGCCGAAACCTATCTGAATGCAGCACTCAAGGAGCGGCGGATATTCCAGGGCGACAGCCCGCAGACCATCCAGGTGCTCGCCGCTCTTGGGGGAGCCTATCAGCGCGAGGGCATGTACACCTCGGCGATCATCACCTATCGCGAGATCTTCAAGATCGTACGTGAGCTTGGTATTCCCGCATCCGAGGCCATCACCACCGAGGAACTGATTCCGTTTGGACTGGCGATCACCGCATATGCGAAGACCCTGAAAGACCCGCAGCAGATACAAGGGCTCTACGCCGAGGCCTTCGACGCCTTCCAATTCGTCAGACCACTGAATCTGGATCAGACGGTCACGCTTGCCGCTGCGCGCCTGGCATCCGACAACCCGGAGATGCAGTCGCTGCTCGACCGGCTCAGTCAGGCCCAACGAATCCGCGACACCACCAATACCGAGCTGGCATTCGAAAGTACGCTACCGGATGATCAGCGCAGCAAGATCGTCGAAGACCGTCTGATCACCCAGAAGCGCCAATCCGAGGCATCGATCAAGACTCTCGAGGCCGAGCTCGCACAGAAGTTTCCGGAGTATCGCGCCCTGACCCACCCGCGCCCCCTGAGTCTTGTAGCGCTGCGCGAGCGACTGGCTCCGGAGGAGGGTTTGATCTCTTTTCTGATCGGGCGACGCCATTCCTTCGTGACACTGATCAAGCGCGACGGTATTCATATCGGTCACATCAAGGAGGGTGAGAGCAGCATCGCCGAGACCGTCACGGCCTTGCGCCGCGCTCTGGAGATTCAGGCCGGCTCGATCAACGACTACGACAGTACCCGCGCGCACCAGTTGTACCAGGCCATCTTCGAGGAGATCGAGAGCCCGATGAAAGGTGTGGAGCACCTGATCGTTGCCGCATCCGGGCCGCTGGCAAGCCTGCCTTTCTCGATTCTGGTGACCAGTCCGCCGCCGGCGTCGAACCGCTACAGCGAGACGGCATGGCTGATGCGCAAGACAGCGATTACACACGCCCCATCGATCCAGTCCTTCTTCACCTTGCGGTCACAGGCACGTGCGACGAAACCGACCCTGAAACTTCTCGCCATCGGCAACCCCGCACTGCGTGGCGAGCGGACGGCGAAGAGCACCAACCCGGGGGCCTCGGCGCTGGCCACGAGTTGTCGACAGGAGGGCCCGGCACCCGCTGATCTGGTGTTGAGCCTGGCACCCCTGCCGGACACTGAAGCCGAGATCAATGCAGTGAGTCGCTCTCTGGGTTTATCCGGACGCCAGCACACCCTGCTCGGGAGTGATGCCACCGAGGAGAAACTGCGCCAGCGCCAGCTTGGCAGCTACAGCATCCTGTATTTCGCAACGCACGGACTCTTGCCCGGCGAACTGAAATGTCAGGCCGAGCCGGGACTGGTGCTCACCCCGCCGCAGCAATCGACACTGCGCACCAACGACGGTCTGCTCGAATCGAGCGAGATTGCATCGATGCGGCTCAATGCCGACCTCGTGGTGCTGTCCGCCTGCAACACCGCCGGTGGCTCAGGCCGGTTCGGTGGCGATGCACTTTCGGGTCTCGCAGAATCCTTTTTCTTTGCCGGCGCACGCAATCTGCTGGTCAGTCACTGGCAGGTTCCTTCGGCGGCCACAACCCAACTGATGACCGGATTGTTTGAGACAATAGGGAGCAACCTGGAGAAAGGCGCGAGCCCTGCGTTGCGCGCCGCCCAAATGAAAATGACCTCAGTGGAAAAAACAGCGCATCCCTTCTTCTGGGGCGCGTTTGTTCTGGTGGGCGACGGTGCGCCTGAAGCCATCCTTCCTCTGCCACGAGGTTCACGGTCTGCCACGAATTCCTCCACAACAACGCCCGACACGACAAAGCGCAATCCATCATGAGTCTCCCTCCCCGTCCCGCCCGTCTGCTTGCACCCATCCTTGCCACCCTTTTGGCCATTGGCTCGTCCGTTGCACTCGCCCAAAAGATGGTGGTGATGGAGGTACGTGGCAGCACGCTGAAGGTCGGTGAGACCATCGACGGTGCACGTGCAATCAATCTGAAAGAGGGCGAGCGCCTGACGCTCATCGGCCCGGATGGCAAGACCGTCAGCCGTCGCGGGCCATACAGCGGCCCCGCTTCGCCACCTGCCGCAGGCGACGCCGATCCCAAGGCAGCTCTCGCAGCACTCGTGGCCAACCGTAACGCGCGTACCAGCAGCATCGGAGTGGTGCGTGCCGGCACCGATTCGGTCAAGGTGCCCAACCCCTGGTATGTCGATGTCACGCGCTCCGGGCCGCGCTGCCTGCAAGAGGGCCACCAGCCCGCACTCTGGCGGCCCTCTGCCGATGCCGCACAGTCATTCGTGATGTTCCCCTCCGATCGCTCCTGGCGCGCCGACTTCACCTGGAAAAAAGGCGAACATGCCGTTCAGATGCCGCCGCTCTCGCGCTTTGAGGGGGTGACCACCGTGCTGGTGAATATCGATCAGCAGGAGTTCGCCATCACCATCAACATCATTCCGAAAGAGATCGACAGCACTCCTGTCCTGACCGCATGGATGCTGGAAAAAGGGTGCATCCAGCAGGCCGATGCGCTGCTGCAGATTCTGAGTGCCCAGCAATCCGGCGGAAATGTCCAGCGATAGGTTCGATCGCAAGCAGTTTTTCGCAGCACTTGGAGTCGTTCTGCTGGCGACGGTTGTCGCCAGCCTTGCCACGCGGCAACTGGCGTTTCTTGCCAATCTGGAAAATGTCGCGGCGGACATCCGTATCGCGGCACTGCAACCGCCCGCCGCGCAATCGCCCGATGTCGCCATCATCGCCATCAGTGAGGAAACCCTCACCCGCTTTCGTTACCGCTCACCGATCGATCGGGAGTTCCTCTCCGAACTGCTGAGGGAACTCGATGGCAAAGGGGCTCGCGCGATCGGGCTGGACGTCTTGCTGGACCAGCCCACCGAGGAGCGCAAGGACGCCCTGCTCGCTCGCACCATTCGCAGCCTGAAGACGCCGCTCTTCATCAGTTACACCAACACCCCGACGATCGTCACTGAGGACCAGCTCGAATACCTGAACCGATTCGTGCCGGAACATCTGCGCGCAGGCGCCAACCTCGCATCCAGCCCCTTCGACGGTGCGGTGCGCTGGATCTTCCCCGGAGAGAACGTTCCAGGCATGCCCATGGGCTTTGCCCGCAAGGCACTGGCCGCGGCAGGATTAACGCCACCACCACCGATTCAGCCCGAGCTCGTCTGGCGTGCACAGCCCGATGCCGAAACCCCACCGTTTCCCATTTACCCCTCACATGGGGTGGCAGCACTTCCCGAGGCATGGTTCAAGGACAGGATTCTTCTGATCGGGGCGATGGTGTCGCTGACCGACCGGCACCGCACACCGATGTCGGTGATGTTCGATGACGATCGCGGCATGATGCCCGGCATCATGGTTCAGGCGCATGCGGTCACGCAGTACCTGGAAAACCGCGATGCCCGCAGACTCAACCTGGCCGGTCAGCTTGCGGTGGGGCTTGCCGCGGCGCTTGTTGGCATGGCCATCGGTCTGCTGAAGCGCGGCATCTTATTCAATGTGCTGGTGGGTGTGGCCGTGCTGCTCATCCTGTGGGTGGGGGGCATGCTGGGTTACACCCATGGGCTGCCGCTGATTCCGCTGATTCTGCCGTCGCTGTCGATGAGTTTTTCCCTGTGGGGCATGGACATGCTGATCGGACGTGCCGAACGCAAGCAGCGTCAGTTCGTGCAGGGAGCATTTTCACGTTATGTGGCGCCAGCAGTCGTGGAGCAACTCGTCAACGACCCCAGCGCGCTCAGCATTACCGGCAAGCGACAGGACGCCACCTTCATCTTTACCGATATTGCCGGCTTTACCACGATGTCGGAAAAGCTGCCTTCCGATGAACTCTCCAATGTGCTCAATGCCTATCTGGACGGGGCCTGCGCCGTGGTGCAGCGCTTCGAAGGCACGGTGGACAAGTTCATCGGCGATGCGGTGATGGCCATCTTCAATGCGCCGCTGCCCCAGCCCGATCATGTCTCGCGCGCGGTGCGCTGTGCGCTTGAGTTGGATGCTTATTGCGAAGACTTCCGCATCAAGATGAATGCCCAGGATATCCCGATCGGCGAGACACGCATCGGGGTGCATACGGGGGTGGCGACTGTCGGCAACTTTGGTTCACAGCACCGGATGGATTTCACGGCCCTTGGTGACACGGTGAACACCGCCTCACGCACCGAGGGAGTGAACAAGTATTTCGGCACCCGTATCTGCTGCACCGAGGCCGTGGCGGAACAATGCCGGGACGTCCCCTTTCGCCCGATTGGCGATATCGTGCTCAAGGGCAAGCTGACACCAGTCACACTCTACAACCCGGTCACAGGCGAGATGGCGGCCTCGGAGCAGTTCCGGCGCTACATGGATGCCTATAATGCGCTAAAGCAGGAGGATCCCTCTGCCGTAAGCCTGTTCGAGGGATTGGAGCGGGATTTTCCGGAAGATCCGCTCGTGCAGTTCCATATGAACCGCATTCGCGAGGGGAATGTCTCCACGCTGGTGGTCATGGAAGACAAGTAAAAGGAAGTCGAACCCTTATCCCCGCCATGGCAGCGCTCCTCCGAACCTCCACACTCGCACTCGCTCTTCTGGCTGCGGGCAGCATTGCGTTGCCTTTGCGGGCGCAGGTGATCAGCCCGGAGTCGGACATATCGCGTCTGCGGGTGCCCGTGCCGCTGCCGCGCCTGCCGGATTTCGATCTGCGTATCCAGACCCCCGAGCGTGCTGCCACACCCCGAGCGGTCGAAGACATCGAGTTCGAAATCAAGAACGTGCGCTTTGATGGCGGCACCCTCTACAACCCCGATGAGATGCGCGCCCCGTTTGCGGACATCATCGGGAAGAAAGTCGGGCTGGAAGAATTGCGCAAACGCGTGGCTGCTCTGGAGACACGGTATCGCCAGCAGGGTTATTTCCTGACACGCGTGCTGATTCCGCCCCAGCAGGTCAAGGACGGTGTCTTCACGATCCAGATTATCGAAGGCTTCATCAGCCAGGGCTTCGTGGATGGCGGCGACAGGCGGGAGCGGGCGCTGATCGAGCAAACGATCAGCAGCCTGAAAGACAAGAAGCCGATCGATCTGGAGTCGCTCGAGCAGGCCCTGCTGATCCTGAATGACATTCCCGGCCTGCGCGCCAGTGGCACACTTCGGCCGGGCGGCAGCCTGGGCGCTTCCGAACTGGTGGTGAGCATTGCGCCAGCCAACCCGGTGACCTATCTGATCAGTGCCAACAACTTCCAGTCAAAAACGCTGGGACCCTGGCAGACGTCGGTGATCACCAGCATTCCGCGGCCATTTGGGGTGCTGGGTCAGTTGGGTATTGGCCTGAACACAGCGTTGGACCCTTTCGACAAATTCCGCTCGCTTACCGCGTCCTACAGCATGCCGCTTGGCGCAACGGGCGCAGTATTTTCGATTGGCGGCTTATCCGCACAGGCGCGGCCCCGTGGCTCGCTCGCCGATGACCGCATCCGCACCGAGAGCTGGTCGATCAGCCCACGGGTGCGCATGCCGATCAAGCGCACGATGCGCGAGTCGGTATTTCTGGATGCAGGTCTTGCGCTTAGCCGCAGCGAGACGGTGAGTGGTTATCAAACGGCCTCGGAGACAGTGCTGACATCGGATCGGTCCACTGTGGGTGAACTGAGTGTGACCTACCTGCAAAGCGGCTGGATGCGCGGTGTCACGCAGGGCACGCTGTCGGTGTTCCGTGGCATCGATGGGCTGGGTGCATACGATCGCCGCACGCCAAAGCCCTCGATCATCGGCTTCAATCCTGAGTTCACCAAGAGCGTCCTGACCATCACCCGGCTGCAGGCACTGCCCCAGCAATTCAGTCTGCAGGCCATGGCACAGATTCAGCGCACCAAGGACAAGCTGCTGACCGGTGATCAGGTGGTGTTCGGCGGCAGCATGATTGGTCGCGGATACGTGGGGGGTGCGATTGCAGGCGATCGCGGCTATGGCGCGATTGTGGAATTGCGTTGGGACAAGACCGATCCACTGAATCTGCCCTGGCTGGGCGGCTTCGCAGCGCTCAAGGATCTGCGCCTGCAAGTGTTTACATCATATGACTACGGCAGCGTCACTCGGCTTCCCAGTGCGGCGGCAGGTACCAAACAGACCGAGGCATCCATCGCATCGAGCGCCGTGGGTGTCAGGCTTCGCAACAACTCCGGTCTGACACTGGAAGCCCTGGTGGCCAATGCGAACACCACGGTGCAGACCTCGGATCCGCGTCCGGATCCCATCTTTCTGTTCAAGATCGATCAGATTTTCTGACAGCTCTACAACCCTCGGGTGTTCCCCTGCATGGAGACGCGGGTTTGTGTCGCCTGCTGACCGGATGGCCGTGGTGGAGCGGGAACCTGCACATTGACCAGCCCCGGCACGAGCGTGGCCTGATTGCCCCCTGATCGCTGAGCGGTCTGAGCGGGCCGTGGTGGTTCGGGTGGCGCTACGGTAGCCAGAGTCTTGTCGGCCGTATCGGCGGTGTCTCTGGGCGTGGCGGGTCTGCTCTGCGCCACGGGTGAAGGTGGCGGTGCTGCCACGGGTGGTGGTACCGGACGTGGTGCCGGTGCCTGTGCGGTCTGCGCAGCTGGTGCGGGTGCTGCGGCAGGGCTCGGAGCGGGCGAGGGCGCCGGGGCAGATGCGGTCGCGGTCGTTGCGGCCGTTGGTGCAGGCGCGGGTGCTGCGGCCGGGCTCGGTGCGGGTGCTGCGGCGGTGGGTGCAGGGGCTGGAGACGGTGAAGGTGAATCGCTTGCGGCAGAAGCTGTCGGTGCGGGAGAGGCTGACGGTGAAGGCGATGGCGCATCGCTGGCTGCAGCGGTAGCCGGCGCAGGTGAGGCCGCCGGTGTGGGCGCAGGCGATGGCGAGGGTGTCGTTGCTGCCGCTATTGGCGCAACGGCTGGGGTTGTAGCAGGCGATGGCGTTGGCGTACTGCCCGTTGGTGTCGTTGCTGCGGTAAATGTGGGCGTCACCACCGGGGCCAGAGCCAGGGTAGAGAGCGCCGGGGTGGGAGCAGTGACCACGGGCACGCGCACCACGCTTGCCAACTGCGTAATCACGGTGGCCACCGGTGCGGGGGCGGGTGTTGCTTCCGGCGTAGGCGTAGGCGTCGGCACGGGTGTCGGAGTCGGCGTAGGCACCGGCGTGGGCGTGGGCGTAGGCACTGGTACCGGAGTTGGTGTCGGCACTGGTACCGGAGTCGGCGTGGGTGTCGGAGTCGGCACCGGCGTGGGCGTGGGCGTTGGCGCAGGTGTCGGCGTGGGCGTGGGCGCGGGTGTGGGCGGAGGCGCGGGGGTCGGCGCTGGTTCCTGTGATGGTACGGCCACCGCAGAGATCGACGCTCTCGCCCTCCGCGTCGCTCTCCCGATCTGCGCCGGTGTGGGCTCAGGCGCGGGGGTCGGCGCAGGTGTGGGTGCAGGCGTCGGTGATGGACCGAGTGCCGTGAACGTATATGCTCCGGGCGTGGTTATCAGTTTGTCGTTGGACTGCGCCTTGAGCCCGATGCTTGGTGATGCCACCGTGCCCGAGACATTCAGGTTCCCACTGGTCGCCTCAAGGGTGACGGTTGTACCCGCCGATATGGCTCCCGTAACGTTCAGATTCGAACCAGCCTTGGCGGATACCGAGCCCGTACCCGCGCGCAGCGCCGTCTTGGTGGCAGTGGTGAT
>CAYYDO010000076.1:0-9610 GCA_964470595.1 uncultured Burkholderiaceae bacterium
CAATTGAAGGATGACTGGGTTTTGACGCACCCCGTGACCGGGAGCATCGGAGAACAAGATCAGGGGACCGGTCGCGTCGGCCGACGGCCGAGAGCCAGGCGACTTGAACCTTTCCCTACTTGATTTGTCAACTAAACCTGCGATTATACGCGCACGCACTGGTACGGTCCGGTCGGCATGGTGCCCCGGGCGTGATGACCAGAGCACTCAAGGAGATGCTTCATATGGTTCCGACCTTCGGCAACAGTTCCTCCCTGCCCCGGGCCGAATCCTCTGCGGTCCGCAACAGGGTCCTGCGCAACACCTACTGGCTTCTCTCGGCATCCCTGATCCCGACGGTTCTCGGGGCATGGGTGGGGGTCCAGTTCGGGTTCTCCTGGTTTTCCCAGAACCCGTTCATCGGCGTCCTGCTGTTCCTGGGCATCGCCTTCGGGTTTTTCTATGCCATCGAGAAGACCAAGCACAGCGTCATGGGTGTGTACCTTCTGCTGGGTTTCACCTTTTTCATGGGCCTGATGTTGTCCCGCCTGATCGGCATCGCAGTGGGTCTGAACAACGGCGTGCAGCTGATCGGAGTCGCCGGTGCGGGCACCGCTGCAGTGTTCTTCGGCATGGCCAGCATCGCCAGCACGACCAAACGGGATCTGTCGAACATGGGCAAGTTCCTGATGATCGGAGTGGTGATCCTTCTGGTCGCGTCCATCGCCAATATCTGGCTGCAGATGCCGGCGCTGATGCTCACGATTTCCGCGCTTGCCGTCGGCATCTTTTCGCTGTTCCTGCTGTACGACCTCAACAGGATCGTCAACGGCGGAGAAACCAACTACATCTCGGCCACCCTCGCGGTCTATCTGAGCGTCTACAACATCTTCAGCAACCTTCTGGTCCTGCTGATGTCGCTGTTCGGCAATCGCGACTGAGTCTGAATCCAGAACGCAGCGGCTGAGTCAAAACGAAACCCCCGGCCCTCCGGGGGTTTTTTCATGTCGGATGATCGAATACCGCCATGGACTCGACATGACCCGTGTGCGGAAACATGTTGATGATGCCCGCCTTGGACAGTCGCCACCCCCCCTCGTGCACCAGAATGGCGGCATCCCTGGCAAGCGTGGCGGGATTGCAGGACACATAGACAAGCCTGCGGGGCAAGGGCTCGGCATGCACGGCAGTCGACATGGCTGCCAGAGCCTGACACAGGGCCTGCGCCCCCTCGCGCGGTGGATCCAGAAGGATGCGTTGGAATGGTCCCGCAGCCAGCAACCAGGAGAGATTCACGTCGAAGAGATTCACCGTCGAGAACGCGACCCGTGATGCCATTCCTTGCGCATCTGCGGTTTCTGCAGCCCTCCGGGTCAGAGATGCGGCCCCCTCGAATCCGTGAACCTCGCTACACCGCCGGGCCAGCGCAAGGGTGAAGTTTCCCAGCCCGCAGAAGAAATCGGCCACCCGATCTCCGGGCTGCGGGTCCAGCGCATCGACCGCCCGACGCACCATGACGCGGTTGATGTCCGGATTGACCTGAGTGAAATCGACTGGTGAGAAAGGAATGCGCAGATCGAACTCGGGAAGGTTGTAGGCCAGACCGGGGGCATCCTCCGGGTAGAACCTGGTCACGGTCTGCGGACCGCCGGGCTGCAGCCAGAACTGAACACCCCAACGATCCGCGAAAGCGCGGAGCAACTCCTGATCGGACCTGGCCAATGGCTCCAGATGCCGCAGCACCCAAGCAATCACGGGATCACCTCGACCTGCGGGAGGCGAATCGGGTGGAGGTTCGCCAATCGCGAGCTCGGCCTGAGGCACACGTCGGGCAATCGATAACTGACCAATCAGGTCCCGCAGGGCGGGTAGCATCGCCGAGGCCCGGGGATGAAGAATCTCGCAGGAGTCCATCACAGCCACATAGCTGCTGCGCCGCTCGTGGAAACCGAGCAGCATGCCCCCCTTCTTGTCGACCCATCGTGCCGTCAGGCGGGCACGTGTGCGATAACCCCAGGCTGGGCCATCGAGCGGGGAAAGTATCTGCCCGGGTCTTAGCCGGGCGATGTGCCACAGACTGTCCTCGAGGGCTCTCTGCTTGATCGCAAGTTGAGACCGGATGTCGATGTGCTGCATGCTGCAACCACCACAGACGCCAAAATGGGGGCATCTGGGTTCGACGCGCTGCGCGCTCTGGCGAGCCCAACGAACGGCTCTGGCCTTGGCGTAGCTGGGCTTGCTGCGCAACACCTCGGCATCCACCCGCTCTCCGAGCAGGGCATTCTCGACGAAGACCACCTTGCCGTCATCGCGCGCAAGCCCCTGCGCCTCGAGGTCTACCGACTCGATCTGTAAATCGGAGATCGTCGTCATTCGAGTGCGGGCGATTCAGCAATGTAACGACGCCAGTGCTCGCCACTCAACGGACACGAGGGATCGCCCATCATGGCCTCGAGGGAGTTGCGGACCACGACGAGTTCCTCTCGATAGGCCTGCTCCGACCACTCACCACGCAGCAACCTGAATCGGCAGTAAAGGAGATAGGTGTTGACGACATCTGTCTCGCAATACGCCCTGACCGATTCACCACGGCCCTCGAGGCATGCGCGCCAGACCTGACTGCCGTCCTCGCCGAGTTTCCCCGCGAATCCGCAAAGCCGTGATATCGCATCCAGGGGTGATGCCGCCCGACTCTGGAAACCGGAGATGACTTCCATCAGATCAAGATGCCGGGTGTGAAATCGCGACAGGTAGTTGTTGAAGCGAAAACTCTTGTCATCCTCACCCTGATCCCAGTAGCGCGGAGCGGGAACAGACTGCACCATCGCCCGGTGATGCAATACAGGCATGTCGAAGCCGGAGCCGTTCCAGCTCACCAGTTGCGGGGTGTGCCTCTCGATCGTTCGAAAGAAGGCCCTCAGCCGGGCCGCCTCATGGGTATCTTCGACCCCGTGATGCTCGCCAAGACAACGGACCCGAAAGCCCTCCTGATCGCGAAATGCACATCCGATCACCCAGACACGATGCATGTACACCGGCAGGAAATCGCTGCCGTGAGTTGCACGGCGGGCTTCCATCACGGCAGCTACACCCTCCTCATCACTGACAGCTGGCGTCAGCAGCCCAAGGCGACGCATCCCGGAAACGTCAGGAATTGTCTCCAGGTCGAAGCACAGGATGGGGGTCATGGGAATCACCGATGCGATGACGGCTGCTCAACGCTGGGCGAGATACTTCATCGGGTCAACGGGTTTGCCCGCGCGACGCACCTCGAAATGCAATTTCGGAACATCCGAATCCGTCTTGCCAAGTTCCGCGATCTTCTGACCACGCTTCACCGTCTGCCCTTCACTGACCAGGATCGTCCTGTTGTGGGCATACGCCGTGAGGAAGTCGCCCTCGTGTTTGACGATCACGAGATTTCCATATCCCCTCAGGCCGTTGCCACTGTAGACGACCCGACCATCACTGGCAGCAGTGACCGGGTCACCCTCGCTTCCGGAGATGGCAATGCCCTTGTAGCCGGGTTCGGCAAAACTCGCGATCACCGGCCCCTTGCTCGGCCACGACAGAGAGATGCTGTCGGCCGCCCCAGCCCGTACGGGAGGCCTGTCTGCACCCTTATCGACAGGCCGCTCTGCAGGCTTCTCGATCGCCTGCGTGCGCGGAACTGCTGTCGCTGCAGGAGCAGGAATCACTGAGGGCGCCGTGGCCACTGACGATGCGGGTGGAATGGGAGATGCGGCTGTGGCGGGAGAGACGGCTACCGGTGGGCGGATACGCAGCAACTGGTCGACCTCGATGAGATTCGGATTCTCCAGTTGATTCCAGGCAGCAAGATCTCGCCAGGCAACGCCATGGTCGAGAGAGATACCGATCAGCGTATCGCCGCGACGAACACGATAGAACCCCTCGGGGGCAGGACCCGGCGGAGAGCCAGTCGAACCTGCCGCAGGCGAAACAGCCGACGGTGTTGCAGAGACTGCAGGTTTGGCCGGCGCTGGCATCGGCTGGCCCGGCGGCATGCTTCGGGGGACCGGGGGTATCGCCTTGCCGACCGTTCGACTCTCGACGGGCGCCTGACCCTGTCGCATCGGAGCACAACCGGCAAGCACCAGCAGACCGAGCAACAGGCATGCGCCCGCGCGCCAGCCGGGGAGGCGGGGATGCCCGGCAAGCCCCGCGAAAGGGGCAGACCACATGTGCGAATGATCAGGAGAGCGTCTCATTACTCGGTTCCCCGCAAGACCGGTACATAACGCACCCAGTCGAGCCAATGCGTCTGAACATCTGATTCCGTCACCCTTTGCATGGCCATCAGGCGCTGATCGCCCTCGCCGACGGGTGCAACCAGGACCCCGCCGACCGCAAGCTGATTCATCAACTCCTGAGGTACGGATGGCAGCGCAGCAGAGCACAGAATGACATCGAAAGGCCCGTCTGCTGCCGCAGCAGTCACACCGTCACCATAAATCACTTTCAGGTTGGAGCGTCGAAGGCCGGACAGGTTCGCTCGGGCAAGTTCGAAAAGCGTGCGGATGCGCTCGACACTGACCACACGCGAAAAACAATGCGACATCACGGCAGCCTGATAGCCGCAGCCGCACCCCAACTCGAGAGCGCGCAGGGGGCGCTCCGGGCCACCGACCAGTCCAAGGGCCAGTTCGATCGTGCGGGCAACGACATACGGCTGGGATATGGTCTGCTGGTGTCCGATCGGCAGTGCGGTATCTTCGTATGCACGACTCGCCAGCGCCTCATCGACAAACACGTGTCTTGGAACCTGACGCATCGCGGCCAGCACGCGCGTATCGCGGATTCCCTGGGCTGTCAGACGCTCCACCATTCGGGCGCGTGTGCGCTCACTCGACAGACCGGTATTGACCCAGCCGGTAGGGGCGCGCGGCACGTCGGGACTGGCACCCCATCGGGGGGTAAGTGCCGGAGCCCTCGGCTCGGTGGTTCTCGTGACCGTGTGCAAACCTGGACGTGATGGCTTGATCGGACCGGGAGGTTTCTTCAGATTCCGCTCAGCCATGTTCCCAACTCACCGAGACCCTCGGGGTCGCCCAGATCGACGCGCAAGGGTGTCACCGAGACACGCCCCTGATTCAGGGCATTGAAGTCGGTGCCCGGGCCCGCTTCTCTCTGCCCACCCGGAGGGCCAACCCAGTAGACCTTCTCTCCCCGGGGAGAAAAAGCGATTTCCACGGGCTGTGCCACGTGACGCCGTCCCAATCGCGTCAACTCGAATCCCTTGATTTCTCCGTAAGGCAGCGCCGGGATGTTGACATTGAGGAGCCTTGCCCGCGCAAGAGGCTGCGCCAGGAGATGCGCGACCACGCGTCGTGCGACATCAACAGCCGTATCAAGGTGCTCGAAACCGCGGCTGGCAAGTGAAAAAGCGACCGATGGAATGCCGAGCAGATAGCCTTCCATGGCGGCTGCGACAGTTCCGGAGTACAGCGTGTCCTCGGCAAGATTGGAGGAATTGTTGATGCCGGAGACAACCAGATCCGGACGATGCTCGAGAAATCCGGTCACGGCGACATGAACGCAGTCAGTCGGGGTGCCATTCACATAGAAGAAGCCGTTGGCCGATTGGCGAACGTAGAGAGGGCGATCCAGCGTGAGCGAATTCGAGGCCCCGCTCCGGTCTGCTTCCGGTGCGACCACCGTGACCTGACCGAAGGCAGCCATGGCCTGTGCCAGGGCGGCGATGCCTGGAGAAAAGTATCCGTCGTCGTTGGAGACCAGAATGCGCATTGGATGTCCGGGATCAGGCGGCGCTGTCCTGTTCCGGCCAATCCCGAATGTAGGCTTTCAGCATCTTGTTCTCGAAACTCTGCATCTCCAGGACAGCACGCGCGACGTCGTGAAACGACACCACACCCATCAGGGTGTTGCCGTCCATGACGGGCAGGTAACGTTCATGAGAGTCGATCATGAGTTTGCGCAGGTCATCGACATCCATGTCAAGCGATGCCACAGTGGGTTTCGGATTCATCACTTCGGCAATGGTAAACGACGAAACCGGTGGCGTCGGGCCGGATCGGTTCTCTGCCTGGCGCTTGGCCAGAACCCGGATCACCTCACGGAAAGTGAGCATGCCCGCGAGCCTTCCGCCCGACATGACGACAATCGACCCGATGTCGTTCTCGGCCATCACCTGGACGGCCAGCGCAAGGGACTCCTCCGGACCCATCGTGTAGAGCGTCTTACCCTTGACCTCGAGGATCTTGCTCACCTTCATGGACTGCCTCCCGTTTTTATATGTTGAGCGGAAATCCTAGCACTCGGCGCCCGCCAACCGGGCAGAATCGATGCAAGGAGCGCGCCGGCAAGGAACACCCACCAACTGAGATAGGTCCAGATCAGCAGAGCCGGGATCGCAGCAAGTGCGCCATAAACCTGTCGATAGGTTGGCACCGCCGCCAGGTAGCCAAGGAATACACCACGGGCCACCTCGGAGAGCGTCGCGCCCGCTAGCCCCCCCAGCACCGCATCGCGCAGCCGGACGGGGGCATTCGGAATCCAGCGGTAACACAGGGTGAAGGCGCAGAGCGTCAGGACGAAATTGACCAGATCCCACCCATCCAGACCGAAAAACCCGCTGGTCATGCCTCGTTGACCGCCAGCAACAGCCAGGGCGATCGCCGCACCGGAACCCACAAGGATCGGTCCGAGGAGCAATGCCATCCAGTAGATGAGCAGCCGATGCAGAAGCGGCCTGGGCCTCGGAGCCCCCCAGATCAGGTTCAATGTGCGATCCAGCGTCAGCAGCATCATGGTGGCCGTCACGATCAGAAATGCAATCCCGAGCAGGGAGAGGGTCCGCGCCTTGCTGACGAACTGCTGGAGATATCGGGAGATCGTCAACGCAAAACCATCGGGAAGCATGTTCTGCACAATGACCAGTTGCACGGCCTCCAGAATGCGTCCGAAGATCGGCATGGCCGTGAGCGAAGCAAGCGCCACCGTGAGCAATGGCACCAGAGCCAGCAACGATATGAAACTCAGGCTGGCAGCGCTCTGCCCCAGCCGCAGTTCCCGCTCCCGGAGGACCATCGCGCGAAGCAACGCGAGAGCGTCTTGTTGGAGAGCGCGTGTCATGCGCCTATGATAAGAGCCTCTCCCCTTTCAGCAGGCGGCTTTGATCAATGAACCAGGTAACACGCGTTCCCTCGCCATGGCCAGCAGTCGCGGCCGGCGCTGCGTTGTCGCTCGCGCTGTTCGGGCTGGCATGGGAGTTGTGGGTTGCGCCATTGAGGCCCGGCGGATCCTGGCTGGCGCTCAAGGTGGTGCCACTGCTGCTCGCTTGCCCAGGCTTATGGAATGCCCGCATCCGGACCTTTCAATGGATGTCTCTGGCGGTGTGGCTCTATGTGGGCGAGGCACTCGTGCGCATCATGGGGCTGACGCCGATTGAACGTCAGATGGCCTGGGGAAGTCTCGGGTTGTCCCTGGTCGCGGCATGTGCGGTGCTGGTCGGCGCACGCGCTCACATGCGCCGGATGCGCGGTATCGCCTGATTCAGGCCGCCGCCCTTGCTACCTCATCCTGCAATCGGATGTACAGGTCATGAGGGCCGATCTGGCCCGAACAGATTTCCCGTCGCCAGGCACGCGCTCCGGCTCGTCCGTGAAAGAGCCCGTGCCAGTGACGTGTCATGTGACGAGGTGCAATCCCCTCTCTCAGTCGAGCCTCGAAGTAACGCTGCAGGGCGGGAAGGATCTCTTCACGCAGACCCTCCTCGTCACCCCACAGGCGCGCCTGCATCTGGCGCAAACACCATGGGTCGTGGTAGGCCGCTCGTCCGATCATGACGCCGTCGACCCCCGGGAGAGTGCCCATTTCCGGGGACTCCGGAGACACCGGGCGCATGAGATCCAGCACCTGATCGGACGCATGGATTCCGCCATTGGCGACAATGACAGCCTCGGGGAAATCCCCCTTCAGCCGTCTCACTGTCGACATGCGCAAGGGTGGAATCTCACGATTCTCTTTAGGACTCAAGCCTTTCAGAATTGCGCTGCGGGCGTGCACGATGAAGACATCACAACCTGACTCGCGACACTGACCGACAAAATCCCGAACAAATCCGTAATCGTCGCGATCATCGACTCCGATACGGTGCTTGACGGTCACGGGAATCGAGACAGCATCCCGAATGGCCCTCAGGCAATCGCTCACCAGTGCCGGCTCAAGCATCAGGCACGCCCCAAAGGCGCCGCGCTGCACCCGCTCGCTTGGACACCCGCAGTTCAGATTGATTTCGTCGTAACCCCAACGCTCTCCAACGCTTGCTGCCCGGGCGAGTTCCCCGGGATCGCTGCCGCCGAGTTGAAGTGCCACGGGATGCTCCGCCTGATCGAAATCGAGCAAATGGGGCAGGTTCCCGTGGAGGATGGCGCCCGTCGTGATCATTTCGGTGTAGAGCCGCGCCTTCGGGGCCACGAGCCTGAGAAAAAAACGGCAATGACGATCGGTCCAGTCCATCATGGGTGCCACGCACACGCCATAGGGACCCGGTTCAGACGGCCGCATATCGACCTGCCGAAGAGAAGCCGACACGGCCTCAGGCACAGAGAAGCGCATCGACATGATGCCCCACACAACGAGCGAGGGCGTCGACGCTGTAGCCCCCCTCGAGAGATGACACCAGACGACCCGAGCAGAGCCTTCCCGCAAGCCGCACCAGTTGTTCGGAAATCCAGGCATAGTCCTGGTCGCTCCACATCAGGTGGCTCATGTCATCTTCGCGATGCGCATCGAATCCCGCCGACACGAGGATCATCTGCGGGTTGAAGTGCCCGATTGCAGGAACCCAGCGCTCCAGCACTGCCTGGCGCATGACTGCGCCATCAGAGTAGGCCGGCAGTGGCACATTGACCATGTTGCCGCCAAGCGGAACATCCCCGCTGAACGGATAGATCGCCTGCTCGAAAGTCGACACCATCAGAACCCGATCGTCACCGGCAAAGATATTCTCCGTACCGTTGCCATGGTGCACGTCAAAATCAACGATCAGCACCCGCTCGAGTCCGCGCACCTCGAGGGCATGCGCCGCTGCCACGGCGATATTGTTGAAAAAGCAGAAACCCATGGCCTGTTCCCGCTCGGCATGATGCCCCGGAGGACGCACAGCGCAGAACGCATTCCGCGCCCTCCCATCAAGTACCGAATCAACAGCCCCGATCACTGCTCCGCATGCCAAGTAGGCGGCATGCAGGGTGTGGACATTCATTGCCGTATCGGGATCGATCGCCCGGTACGGACGCTCGCGAGGCACACACTCGGTGAGGCGCTCCAGATGCTCCATGGAATGCACCCGCAGAATCGCCTCGTCAGTCGCCTCTGGCGCCTCTCGGCTATCCATGAGAGCCATCAATCCCTTGCGGGTCAGATGATCGTGAATCGCCCACAGCCTCTCCGGACACTCCGGGTGATGGGGGCCCATCTCGTGCTGAAAAAACACCGGATGCGTGAAAAAGGCTGTCATGTTTTGAGTCTACGATAAGATTCAGCCCGATCTGATGATGCATCAGATCTGAAATCGCAGCAGCCCGGTCACCCGCCTCCGTAGCTCAGTGGATAGAGCATCCCCCTCCTAAGGGGAGGGTCGCACGTT
>CAYYDO010000077.1:0-9372 GCA_964470595.1 uncultured Burkholderiaceae bacterium
GCATCGGCTGTGGCTACTGCGTGGCCGGTTGCCCCTTCAACATTCCCCGCATCAGCAAGACCGATCACAAGGCCTACAAGTGCTCCCTGTGCTCGGATCGCGTCGCGGTGGGTGAAGGTGCGGCCTGTGCCAAGTCCTGCCCGACCAAGGCCATCCGCTTCGGCAAGAAGAAGGATCTGGTGGCCTGGGCCGATCAGCGTGTCAAGGACCTGAAGGAGCGTGGCTATCAGAACGCAGCCCTCTACAACCCGCAGGGTGTGGGTGGCACGCACGTGATGTATGTGCTGCGCCATGGCGACAAGCCCGAGGCCTACAACGGACTGCCTGCCGATCCGCAGATCAGCCCGACGGTGAATCTCTGGAAAGGGGTCACCAAGACGGTTCTGTCCTGGGGTATGGGTGCCGCGATCCTTGCCGGTATCGCCCACTACTTCATCAAGGGTCCCAAGACCGTCGATGAGAAAGAGGAGGCCTGATCGCCATGAGCCAAATGTCCAATGAAGTCCAGCGGTATGCCACCAACGAGCGTTGGAATCACTGGTTCACGGCCGTGGTGTTCGTGCTGCTCGCGGCATCCGGTCTGGCGTTCTTTCATCCGGCATTCTGGTCGCTGACGGCAGTGCTCGGGGGCGGGGAACTCTCCCGCTTCCTGCACCCGATCCTTGGTGTGGTGATGTTCCTGTCGTTCTTCATTTTTGCCATCCAGAAGATGGGTGACAACATGATGAAGTCCTATGACTGGCAGTGGATGGGGAGAATCAACGATGTACTCGCCAACCGTGATCACGACATGCCCGAGATCGGCAAGTACAACGCCGCACAGAAGCTGATGTACTGGGTGACGCTGTTCTCGATGATTGCGCTGCTGGTCAGTGGCCTGATCATCTGGAGGCAGTTCTTCTCCCACATGTTCACGATCGACACCATCCGCACTGCGGCTCTGGTGCATGCGGTATCAGGAGTTGTCCTGATCATCACGATCATCGTTCATGTGTACGCTGCCATCTGGGTGAAAGGAACCATCAGTGCGATGACCAAGGGAACGGTCACCCGTGCCTGGGCCAAGCATCATCACCCCCTGTGGTATCGGTCGCTGTCGAAGTAAGCTGGAAAGAGGCCGCGCCCACATGAGTGGTTGAGGCGTAGTCCACACAAAGGAAGCAGGAGACACCCGGCCCCGATTGAACGATTGGGGCCGGTTTTCATTTTCAGAAAAGGTGAAGCGATATGCCCACGCCGATCATTACCGATGGCGCGATGGACAAGATGATCAAGGCGCCCAAGGTGGTGCCCCCTGCGGCTGCCTCCCAGCTGTTTGCAGATCGGGCAGCACGCTTCGATGCCCTGGGCGGCTCGGGCGAAGAGGGGGCCTACCTGCGCTTCCTGGGCCATGTCTGTCGTGCCCAGCACAAGGCCATCGGCCAGCGCCAGGCACAGTCCCTTGCCCATGCCGCTCTGGCCAACAGCCGCGAGCACGGCATGCCGCCGCTGTCGGCGCATGTCTTCCCCCGCGATGCCTCCTGGCGCAGTGATCTGCGCGACATCCTGGGTCACATCGGGGCCACCATGACGCTCGCCAATGAGCGGATCGAGGCCGTCATGGCCCGTTTGCGCGACATGCTCGACGACGAACCCGCTGCCATTGAGGCCATGGCCGATCGCTGCATCGCCGGCATCTCGACCCCTGACGATGGCCCCTGTGTGCCGTTCATCGGAGCAGCGCTTCAGGTGTATTTCACGCGCATGGCGGCCACCATCGCGGCCACCGATGTTGGCGTCTGCGATGTGGCAGCGGTATGCCCGTGCTGTGGCATGCGGCCCACGGCCAGCGTGTTGCGCATCGATCCCGAACGCATGAACTATCGTTACCTGGTCTGCTCGCTGTGCATGACCGAATGGAATCTCGAGCGGGTCAAGTGTTCCTCCTGCGAGGAGGAAAAAGGCATCGCCTATCTCAGCATCGAGGAAGAGGGCAAGGCCCCGGCCGATGCCGTGGTGCGCGCCGAGACCTGTGATGAATGCAAGACCTACCTCAAGATCATGCTGGCCGAAAAAGATCCGCTGGTGGATGCCCTCGCCGATGACCTCGCCACACTCGCACTCGATCTCCTGGTCGACGAACGCGGCTATGCGCGGACCGGACCGAATCTTCTCTTTTATCCGGGGGGCGATTAGCCATGGCGCGCCCGATTCTGCCCGGTTCGGGTGAATCACGGTCCCTGGCACATCTTCCCTCCGTCGATCGTCTGCTGTCGGCGCAGGCCCTCTGCGATCTCGCCCACGAGATCGGACGGCCTCTGGTCAAGCGCGCGGTGCAGTCGGTTCTGGACACCGTCCGCGCACGCGCGTCGGATGTCGCCGAGGCACAAGCCCTTCCCGATGAAGCCGTCCTGATCGGGCGGGTGTGTGCCCAGGCCCGGTCCGATGCCGCATCGCGTCTGCGTCATGTGGTCAACCTCACCGGCACGGTCATTCACACCAATCTCGGACGCGCCATACTTCCCGAGGAGGCGCTGGCCAGCACCATGGACGCGATGCGTGGCTACAGTGCGCTCGAATTCGATGTGGCGGCGGGTGATCGCGGCGATCGCGACACCATCGTGGAAGAGTTGCTGATGCGGCTGACGGGGGCGGAGGCCGCCACGGTGGTCAACAACTGTGCGGCCGCCGTGCTGCTGGGTCTGGTTGCGCTGGGCGCCCGCAAGGAGGTGCTGATGTCGCGCGGAGAGCAGATCGAGATCGGCGGCGCCTTCCGCATGCCGGACATCATGCGCGCCGCCAATTGCCGCCTCGTCGAGGTGGGCACCACCAACCGCACCCATCTGCATGACTATCGCGATGCGATCACGTCGAAGTCGGCGCTGATCGTGAAGGCACATCGTTCGAATTACGCGGTCACGGGATTCACCTCGGAGGTGGGTGACGAGGAACTCGCCCGACTTGCGCACGACCACGGCCTGCTCTACATGGTGGATCTGGGCTCGGGCGCGCTCGTGGATATGACCCAGTGGGGTCTGCCGCGTGAGCCCCTGCCGTCGGACAGCCTTGCGCGCGGCGCCGATGTGGTGATGTTCTCCGGTGACAAGCTCCTGGGCGGGCCGCAGGCGGGCATCATCGTCGGTGGTCGCGAGGCCATTGCGCGCATCAAGCGCCATCCGCTCAAGCGGACCATGCGCGTTTCCAAACTGGTTCTCGCTGCACTCGAGAGCACCCTGCGCATCTACGATTCCGCACATCAGGTGCGCGAGCGCATTCCGGTGCTGGCCATGCTGACCCGCAGCCGTGAGGACATCCGTGAGGCCTGCGAGCGCATCGCGCCGGCCGTGCAGCGTTTCCTGGGTGAGGAGCGCTTTGCCATGGAGATCGTCGACTGCGCCAGCCAGATCGGCAGCGGTGCCCTTCCCGAGGAGCGACTGCCCTCGGCCGCGGTGCGTCTGGTGCCGCGCCAGAGCACCGGGCGCGCCGGCGGCAAGGGTGTCGGGCGCATGCTCGCGCAGGCCCTGGCGCAGTTGCGCGGCCTGCCGGTGCCGGTGATCGGTCGCATCAGCGACGACGCGATCATCCTGGATTGCCGTTGCCTGTCCGCGCGCGACGAGTCGCTTCTGCTGGCGCAGATGTTGGATGCGGCGCAGATGTCGCACGCGGCACCCCTTGCGAATTCGGCCCGGGCCTGATTCATGATCATCGGTACGGCGGGTCATATCGACCATGGCAAGACATCGCTGATCCGCAGGTTGACCGGCAGAGACACCGATCGCCTGCCCGAAGAGAAGCGTCGCGGGATTTCCATCGAGTTGGGCTATGCCTACCTTCCGGTGGACGCGGCCAGCCATGATCCCGATGCGATCCTGGGATTCGTCGATGTACCGGGACACGAACGTTTCGTGCATGCCATGGTGTCCGGTGCCAGTGGCATCGATCTGGCCATGCTGGTGGTGGCAGCCGATGATGGCCCCATGCCGCAGACACAGGAGCATTTCGACATTCTTCGCCTGCTCGGTGTCGACGAGGGACTGGTCGTACTGAGCAAGATCGATACGGTCGATCAGTCCATCGCGGATCAATCGGTGGCCGCGATCGCGCAGCTTCTTGCGGGCACACCTGCCGCGCGCTGGCCATTGTTCCCGGTCTCATCCACCCTGGGTCAGGGTATCGATGAGCTGCGTCGCCATCTGTTCGAGAGGGCACGTGCACACCATGCGCGTGCGACAGCTGGTCATTTCCGGCTGGCCGTCGATCGCGTGTTCAGTCTTCAGGGCCTGGGAACCGTGGTGACCGGAACATCCCACGCCGGCGAAGTCAGGGTCGGTGATGAGGTGCGTCTCATGGCACCAGGTCAGACGGATGCATCGGGTCGAACGGCGCGCGTGCGTTCGATTCACGCCCAGGACCAGTCCGCTGCGACGGGGCATGCGGGCCAGCGGCTCGCGCTCAATCTGGTGGGGGTGGCAGCCGAGGATGCGCCGCGGGGCAGCTGGATCAATGGGCAGGCCCTGCGCAATGCCGCCAGCCGTTTCGATGTCCTGTTGCGCGTATCCGCTCACGCAGCGCGCCCGCTGGGTCAGGGTCTCGAGGTGCACCTGCATCACGGCGCCCTCGATGTGCTCGCCAGGATTCACCCCCTGAGTGCCGAGCGCCTCGAGCCGGGTGATGAGGGTCTGGTCTCGGTCAGCGTGGATGCGCCGCTCGCTGTCTGCTGTGGTGACCGGATCATCCTGCGTGACAGCCAGGCCCGGCAGACGCTTGCCGGTGGTCGCGTTCTGGACACATCGCCACCGCATCGGGGCCGCCGTGCACCGGCCCGCCTGGCCCTGTTGCAGTTCCTTGGCGATGCGGACGCTGCCGCCGGCATTGCGGCAGCCGTGGCAGCGGCACCCATGCCCCTGGAGCGGCTCCAGACCGGCTGGAACCTGCGCCCGGATGAGTCACGCCAACTGGTTGCCGAGGCGGGTCTCGTGGCTGCGGCAGGCATGCTGATTCACCCGGACCACTGGAGCCAGTTGCGCGAGAAAGTGATCCTGGCGGTCGAGGAGACGCATCTGCGCGAGCCCGAGATGCCGGGAATGGAGATCAACAGATTACGCCGGGTGGTGGCCCCGGCCATGGACACCGATGCATTCGCGCATCTGATCGATCAGCTGATTGCCGATGGTCATGCCGTGCGGCGTGGGGTGTTTCTGGCGCGGCCGCAGCACCGGGTCGAATTGAGTACACCCGAGCGCAACCTCTGGGTGTCGATAGCACCGCTGCTCGAGGAGAGCCCTTTCAATCCCCCTCGGGTTAGGGATATCGCCAAGCTGGTCAACATTCCCGAGGCGGAAATTCGTGCGAATCTTCGTCGTGTGGCACGGATCGGAGAGGTGACGCTCGTGGCACTGGATCATTTTTTCCTGACATCCCGCGTGGGCGAGATGGCGAGCATGGTCCAGGAACTGGCCGACCAGCATGGCGAGGTGCGCGCGGCAGATTTTCGCGATCGCATCGGTGGTGGTCGCAAGGTGGCTATCCAGATTCTCGAGTTCTTCGATCGCATCGGCTATACGCGTCGCCTGCGTGACGCGCATCTGCCGAGGCGCTCCAACCCGTTTGCCGATGTGTAATGGAAGGGTGTCGCGGCCCGGTGGTCCGGTCAGACTTCAAATCTGATAGGGGTTGCCAGCAATCCCTGGTGGGTTCGACTCCCATACCCTTCCGCCAATTCCTGCAGGGAGCAGACCATGCAACTTGAAGAGATTCTTGCCGAACTGCCCCCGGATCTTCTTTACGCCGCCGAGCAGGACCTCTGGGTCCGACCCGAGGGCGAGGAGGTCGTGGTGGGTGCCAACCGGTTCGTGGTGGCCCACGGACAGTTCATGCTGTTTTATCCGCGGCCATGCGAGATTCCGGTGATGCGCGAGCGGTCCCTGGGTGTGATGGAGACCGTCGAGACGGCAGGGGCGATCGAATGCCCGCTCAGTTGTGTCATTGTCGAGACCAACCAGCAGGTGCAGAACGACATCTCCGTGGTGATCAACGACCCCTATGGCGCGGGGTGGCTGTATCGTCTGCGTCCGATCGCCTGGGAGGAGGAATCCACCTCGCTCATGACGGCGGATCAGTACCGTGAGTGGCTCTCGCGACACAGCACACAGCGTTTGCGCGCGCCCGACCGTCACAAGATCGAGCTTCCTCCGATCGACCCCCTGCATCTGAGCTACTGACACAGGCCACACCATATGGCACGTCGCGGCACCGTCCCTGCGGAGTCCCTGCCATGCCGGTAACACGGGTCGTGCTGGTGATGTGGCTGGCCGATCCCTCCGCACCCGAGAAAGCTGCAGCCCCCCTGGTGTATGCGCTGTGCGCACGGGCGCTCGACATGCATGTCGAGATTCATCTGACATCCTCGGCGGTTCGCTGGGCCTTCGAGGGCGTGGCGGCAGCCGCCTTCTCCGATCAGGCCAGACAGCAGTCGATCCTCTCCTATCTGGAGCGTTGCCGTGACATGGGTGTGCGGATTCACATGTGCGGCATGGCGCTTGCCGAGCATCACCGCGGCGAGGCGATCATCGATGCCGTCAGCGGTCGCGTGGGTGCCACTGCTGTCATGGCCGAATTGCAGCGCGACGACACCAGGGTACTGATCTTCTGACACCTTCAGCGCACCGCATCCCGCCCGGCGTCTGGGTGCTGGGCTTTGTCAGCATGCTGATGGACATCTCCTCCGAGATGATTCACGCGCTCCTGCCGCTCTTTGTGGTCACATCGCTGGGTGCCAGTGTCTTCATCGTCGGCATCATCGAGGGCATTGCCGAGGCCACGGCACTCATCGTCAAGGTGTTCTCCGGCACGCTCAGCGACATGCTCGGCCGACGCAAGGGGCTTGCCATGCTGGGCTATGGTCTGGGCGCATTTTCAAAGCCATTTTTCGCACTGGCTGAAAATGCCTTTCCGGTGGTCACCCTGGCGCGGTTTGCCGACCGAATCGGCAAGGGCATACGCGGTGCGCCACGCGATGCGCTTCTCGCCGACATGACACACGACTCGATTCGGGGGGCTGCATTTGGCCTGCGTCAGTCACTGGACACGATCGGCGCCTTCATCGGCCCGCTGCTGGCCGTGCTGCTGATGCTGTTGTGGGCCAACGATTTTCGTGCGGTGTTCTGGGTCGCTGTGGTGCCTGCATTCCTCTCGGTGGCACTGCTCCTCTTCGGCCTTCGCGAGGAGCGTCGCAAGGCTGCGCCACTCAAGGTGCATCCCTTTCGCCGGCAGGCGCTGCGCAGTCTTGGTCCGACCTACTGGTGGATTGTCGGCCTCGGGGCGGTCTTCACCCTGGCGCGCTTCAGCGAGGCCTTCCTGGTGCTCAAGGCCGAGGCGATCGGCATCCCCCTGGCGCTGGTGCCCCTGGTTCTCGTGGCGATGAATGTCGTCTATGCGCTGTGTGCCTACCCGTTTGGCAGTCTGTCGGATCGCATGCATCGCCCCACGCTCCTGGCGATCGGTCTGGTCGTGCTGGTGCTTGCCGACCTGGTGCTGGCGCAGGCCGACGACTGGACCGGCCTGCTCTTTGGTGTCGGTCTCTGGGGCGTGCATATGGCGATGACCCAGGGCCTGTTCGCGGCGATGGTGGCGCGGGCGGCACCGGAGGCCATGCGCGGCACCGCCTATGGTTTCTTCAATCTGGCCTGCGGGCTGGCCATGTTTCTTGCGAGTGCGCTGGCGGGTCTGCTGTGGAGCCTGGCGGGCCCTGCCGTGACCTTTTATGCCGGGGCGGGCTTTTGCGTGCTCACGCTCGCGGGGCTGATGATCTCGGGAGCCCTGCGCGGGCGGCTCTGATCTAGGCAAACCAGTCCAGGACGTTGTCGAGTCCGCCATGGCGGATGGCCTGCATGGCCTGCGCTGCGACGGCCGGTTTGGCCCGATGTGCGATCGACAGCCCGCTGATCTGCATCATCAGCAGATCGTTGGCGCCGTCGCCAATGGATACCGCACACCGGGTGCCGAGGTGGCGCATCCTGCAGGCTGCTGCAACCGTATCGCGCTTGACGCTGGCATCGACAATGGTGCCCAGCAGTTGCCCGGTCAGTCGGCCATCGACGATTTCCAGCCGGTTCGAGCGCACCTGCGCGAAACCGACTTCTGCTGCCACGAACGAGGTGAACTGCTCGAAGCCGCCTGACACCAGCAGGCCATGCAGCCCGGCGCCGACGGCATCGTGCACGAGAGCCCGAACTCCGGGCGTGAAGCGCAGACGATCGCGGATCACTTCATCGAGCACAGTGGCCGCAAGCCCCTCGAGCAGTGCGACCCGTCTGCGCAGACTGTCTGCGTAGTCCTTGATCTCACCGCGCATCGCGGCTTCGGTAATGGCGGCAACCTCCGCTTTCCTGCCGCAGTAGTCGGCGATCTCGTCGATGCATTCGATGGTGATGACGGTCGAGTCCATATCCATGGCGAGCACGCCGAAGTCGCGCCACCGCAAGGGTTCACGCAGAAGCGCCAGATCGACACGGTGTTCATCGGCCAGCAGATCCAGTGCGCTGCGCCGGGCGGCTGACGCCGTTGCTCCGAGACGCCATACCGCTGCACCGGAGGGGCGCATGCGGCGCTCGGCGCCTCGCCCTGCGGCCTGATCGAAGGCCTTGAGGGTCTGGCTCGGCAGAGTTCCCCGATGCCCATCGGGGGTGAGGCCGGGTGAGACGACGAGAAAGGTCATGATGTGACTTTCGAGAGCATGTCGCGGATGGTGCGTGTCCTCTCCGCAAGGTCAGGGATGGGGCTTTCCAGGCGCAGTTTCTCGTTGCCGACAAGCCGATAGCGCCGATCCGACTGAATCAGCCGGATCACCTTTGCCGGGTCCACCCGGGCATCGCGATCGAAACTCACCACGATGGCCTCCGGTGTGGCGTCGATCTTCTGCACACCCATCGGCCGTGAAAAGATGCGCAGCCGGTGGGTTTCGAGCAGGGCACGGGTGGCTTCGGGCGGTTTGCCAAACCGGTCGATCAACTCCTCCTCCAGCAGACGCAGCTGATCAAGATCAGTACTGTTGGCCATGCGCTTGTAGAGTGTCAGGCGCTCATGCACATCGGCGCAGTACTCCGAGGGCAGCAGTGCCGGCGTGTGCAGATTGATCTCGGTGACCGAGCTGAGGGGCGACTCCAGATCGGGTTCGCGACCGGCCTTGAGCGCGGCCACCGCCTGATTGAGCATGTCGGCATACATCTGAAAGCCGACCTCCATGATGTTGCCCGACTGGTTGTCGCCCAGCACCTCACCCGCACCGCGAATCTCGAGATCGTGCATGGCCAGAAAGAATCCGCTGCCGAGTTCCTCCACATCCGGCTCGCGCGTCGCAAGGGCATACGCACGGTGAACGTCGTGCGCCGGCCG
>CAYYDO010000078.1:0-9183 GCA_964470595.1 uncultured Burkholderiaceae bacterium
GGCGGCCGCCACCCGAGCAGGACAGCCGCGAAGGATGGGCCTCCCTGCATGAACGGGCAAAACATCACCATCGGGCAAAGGTGATCGTGCTGACTGGCCACAGTGCAGAATCGATCGCTACGCAGTGCATCGCCCATGGCGCTTTTGATCACATCGTCAAACCATTCACGTCGGCCCAGATTCGGCAGTCAGTGCAACGGGCGGATCTGTTCTATCGGGCCGACAACATCTCCGCCACCTCATCGCGCGTCGCGGTGATGGTCGCCGGCGATCCCGCAGCCGAATCGGTGATACGGCTGTTCCATGAGCAGCCGATGGAGAAACTGGTTCGAACCGTACTCACCCAGACGGGTCACAACGTGTCAGAGGCCGCCAGGCGGTTGCGCATACGTCGTGCGAATCTCTACTACTACATCAACAAATTCGGCATCACCCGATCGGATAGCTCCTAAGGCGTGCTGAGGGCTCCGCTCGCGCGGCGCACCCACCCGTCCGAATGCCCGACTGCGCAATCGTCCAGCGCAGGGAATCATCGCGACACCCGATCGCAGGTCCGGCTGGATCAGCGCCCGGACCCATTGTCCGCCCCCACATTCGGAGACCCCTATGTCAACAGGATCACTGACGCGCATTTTCGTCATCGCAATCGCGACCCTGGCCTTCAAGAGCGCTTTTGCCGCCAGCGCGACCGCCAGCTTCAATGTAAGCGTGCAGGTTCTGGCTGCCTGCTCGATCAGCGCAAGCAATATGAATTTCGGCGGCATCACCACCGGAACTACAAGCATTCGAGACGCCACCTCCTCGCTGACGATCAACTGCCCCAACGGCACGCCTTACACGATCGCGCTGAGCAACGGGGCGAATTACTCCTCGTCTCGCAGGATGGCGTGGGGAGCAAGTCATATTGCCTACGACCTGTACCTCGATAACGCCCGCACAACGCAATGGACATCCGGAAGCACCATGACGGGAACCGGGAGTGGCGCGGATCAGACCTTAACGGTGTTTGGACGGATTCACGCGGGTCAATCGATCTCGTACACGGGCTCCTACAGCGACACCATCGTCGCCACCATCACCTACTGACCCCGATGACCATACGGTACGCAGTGGCGGCCATCGCCATGCTGTTGATGGCGGGAACCTGCCCCGCCGCCCTGCAGATCACGCCACCGCATCTTGCCCCCGATGCGCAGGGCATCGTGGCCACCGAGGTGAAGTCGAGTCTGGGACGCCCAAGCCGCTGGTCAGTCAGGGTGGTTCCCTGGGAGCCCGGGCAGCCGGATCCGTCTGCGCCGTCCCTGATGCCGGTCTCGGCAGCCGTCGAGTCAGCTGCCCCACATCCCGTCGCAGTCGACATCTCTCCACGTTTTTTCACGCTGATCGCCTCGGGACGTCAGGTCATCCGTGCACGTGTGCATGACCGCAGTCGCCGCTATCGACTGCTGATCGAACAGATACCGTCCGAGGATATGCTCGATACGGGCATCAACTTCCGTTTTCGCTTCAGCCTTCCCGTTTACCACTCGGGCAAGGACCCCCTGATCCCCATCAGGGACGCGCGTCCCTGAGTCATGCTGGAGAGTCTGTGGCTACTCGCCGCTGTGGAGATCAACGGCGCGCTGGTCTCGCATGCGGCCAATGTGCAGCTCAGCCAGGCCAGCTGCGCTGTCGAATACTCCGCCGTACGCAATGCGGTCAGGGCAGGTCAGCCTCCCGCAGACGGCATATGGCGAACCAACCCGTCCCACTGTCAGTGGGTGGCAGAGGACACCCTGCTGCGGATCCGTCTGCCGCAAAAGCAACTCGCATCACCCTCGCTGACACTCGGCGAAACCGCTGATATCGCCAGGGTGCACCTCTTGCATGCACCGGGCGCCCTGGCGGCAAAACCCGCCTACGCCGGTCAACCGGATATCCGCAACATCCCGTCGGCCGCCCTGGATATCTTCGGTGGTGCCCATCTTCGCGGCACAGGTGCCGTCATGGCCAGAGGACCGTTCTCGGTGCAGGCCTTGCAACAGACCGTGACACCCGGGAGAGACTATCGTCGCGCCACGGCGGAATACCTGTCAGAAAACGGCGGATGGGCACGCGCAGGTGATTTCCGCACAGACCGTGGACCGACGCAGACGCTCGGCGAGTATCGGGGAATCCTCCTGACCAATCGCGCCGCGCCACTGAGAGGGGATGGCCGGGTCGAGGCGCTCATGCATGTCACCCACCCCTCGCGGGTCCAGTTCTTCGATCAGAGCGGCCGCCAGATCTACAGCAGTGACATGCTGGCCCCGGGCAACTACCAGATACAGGGTATCGGTGCGAGCGCCACACCAGGCTTCCTCGAAGCCCGACTGGTCGACATCCATGGGGTTGCCCAGTCCATCTCGCTGCCGTGGAGTGCAGACCGCAGGCTTCTCAACACGCATCAGATCGAGTGGGAAACATTTGCCGGAAGGCCACGACACATGGGCTCCGGACTGGCCGCCAGGCAGGCATGGGCCGGTCGTCTGCGGGCAGGTCTCAGCACACACACCACCGTCGCCATGCACGGCTGGCGACATGAGCGCGATCGCGAGTGGGCCATTGAGGCGAACTCGCGATGGATACCGGGCATGACCAACACCATCGCCGCAAGCCACCGCTGCGATGCCGACCAGCGCTGCCGGGCGGGCTGGCTCACCGAAGCACGGGCCCTTCTTGGAGGGCGCACACATCTGACCACCAGTTTCAGTCAGAACACCGGTCATGGCGCGATGCCCTCGGGCAGCCTGCTCATCGCAGCCCAGACCGCGTTGCATCAACGCATCTCACTGTCACTCAGTCTTGCCGATCGCCGGGACGCCTCGGGATCGCATCAACGCAGCCACAGTCTCTCGGCACAGATCCGGTTACGAAACAATCTGAGTCTTCATCTGGCGGTACGACACCAGAACTCTGACTCGAGCCAGCCCACCTCCTGGCAGGGATTTGCCAATCTGGTGATGCACTTCGACGAAGGCCGCTCATTTCTGAGCACCCTGTTCGGATGGTCCTCACCATCGACCACCTCACCCCGCAGCCAACACATGCTGCAAGCACAGACAGGAAGCGGAGGGATCTATGGCTCGCATCTTGGACTCTCGCATGCGCTCGATGGATCAGGCCGATCCGAAGCGTCGGTTCGCCATACATCGTCAATCGGCGAAGTGTCGCTGCGTGCCAATGACCCACATCGACGGCCAGCCTGGGCCGCTGCATCGCGTCTGTGGATTACCGAATATGGTGCGCACCTGGGACCGGTCGGCGATGACAATCTGGTGATCCAGAGCATCGGTCTTTCGCAGGTTCGGATCGGACAATCAGGTCGGGACAGCCAGCTCACCAATTCACAGGGAACAGCCGTCTTCAGAAAGGCTTCCGCCTGGACGGATGCCGCCTATGCCATCGATCCCGGCACCCTGCCCATGGGCTTCACGATGTCCGGGGGCCTCACGCGTGTTCCGCTTGCTGCAAATCGGGCGTATCTGGTGGATCACCGCTCGCGTTGGGCGCAGCAGTTGCTGTGGCGCGTTTCCCCCTGGCTGTCCGATGCAGGCCAGCCGTCGGAGGGCATTGACCGTCACGGCCAGAAGGTCTTCATTGACGCCGATGGGTACGTCGATCTGCAGTCGTCAGAGCAACTGCCAGTCGACATCCAGGATGCACGTGGGCGCTCCCTCAGGTGCCTGCCACAAGCTCCTGCACGCATCAGGATCACCACAGGCATTCCCGAGACGGTTCTGCAGTGTCTGCCGGGACTTGCGCATCAGGCAGGAGTGCCCAACACTGGTGCCCTGCATACGGGAGGCCACCGATGACACCACCCAGCGAACGAACACCGGACGGATCCCCGGCCCGCGCGGAAGTTCTGCATGTCATTCGCAATCAACTTGCCCTGATCTCGGGTCAAAGCACGCTGCTGGAAATGCATCAGAGCCTTGATGCAGAGGCGAAAGCGCTTTGTCGGGACATTACCGATGCCGTGTTTGTCATCAGCAGGGCGCTGGCGGAACTGGAGTCGAGCCATGCCCTCAACCCCGACCAATGAAGGGCATCTTGGTCGCCATCACCGTCATGAACTGCACATTGGCTGACAGGGGCAGACCCGCCATATAGGCCACTGCATCGGCAACATCGGCAACATCCATTCTCGGTTCAGCCATTCGGGTGCCATTGGCCTGTAATGCGCCCGCGCCGATCACCGAGGTCATTTCCGAAGCTGCATTGCCAATATCGATCTGCCCGCAGGCGATATCGAAAGGCCGTCCATCCAGCGACAGCGAGCGGGTCAAACCGGTAATGGCGTGCTTGGTCGCGGTGTAGCCAACCGACATCGGGCGTGGCGCATGAGCGGAAATGGAACCGTTATTGATGATGCGCCCACCCTGCGGGCTCTGCCGGCGCATCTGACCAAATGCCGCACGGGCGCAGAGAAAAGCGCCTGTCAGATTGACATCCACCGACGCGCGCCAGCTGTCAACGGACATATCGTCGATCAGCTGCCCTGGCGGAAAAATGCCGGCGTTGTTGAACAACAGATCCAGGCGACCCCAGCATTCGACGACCGAGGTCGTCATGCGCGCGACATCATCCTCCAGGGATACATCGGCAACCACGACCAGCGCTGTCGCATCGAACCCTGCGGCCGTCTCACGAAGGGGGGCTTCTCGTCTGCCGGCCAGACCCACCCGCCAGCCACCCGCAAGCAACCTGCGTGCAGCGGCACGGCCAATGCCGCTGCCAGCGCCCGTGACAATCGCGACGCCTGCATGTCCGGCCTGTGTGACTGATGTACTCATCGCAGTTTCCCCCTGAAGTAAGATGCCGATTCAACGATAGCAGAGCTTCCCGCATGAACCGCCACAGCGTCATTTACCTTCATGGATTCCGCAGTTCGCCCCTGTCCTCAAAGGCCGTCATGATTGGCGAATCCTTGCACAGGGATGGCATCCACTATGCGTGCCCAGCCCTGGATATCGCCCCCGCGCGAGCCATGCAGCAAATCGAAGAGATCATCGCGCAGTCAATCGAAAAAGGCCTCGAGGTGAGGCTGATCGGAAGTTCTCTGGGGGGCTTCTACGCCAGTGCAATCATGGAGCGTCATCCGCTGCGCCTGCGCTTCAAGGCTGCCCTGCTCAATCCGGCCCCGTTCCCCTCGCGTGATCTGGCAAATCATGTTGGCCCGCTGCCCGCATGGCACAGCAACGAGATCCTGGAGTTTCGCAAGGAATATCTGGCCGATCTGAAATCACTCGAAGTGGGACTCACAGCGCCCGAGCGATACCTTCTTGTAGCCGCCAAGGGCGACGAGCTGCTTGACTGGCGGGAAATGACGGCGCGTTACCCTGATACCGCGCAACTGATCATCGAGGGATCCGATCACGGTCTCTCCGACTTCGCCGACCATTGGCCGATCGTCAGGCGCTTTCTTCTGGACGATCCGCGCGCATGACAAGCTGGCGTCCCCGGGTAAAGTCAACCCGCAGCAGCAGCATCAGTCCGATCAGAAAAAAAGTTCCCGTAGCCAGCATGGCGAGCCGGTGGTCATTGCCGGAAATCCAGGTGATCAATCCGTAAGCAAGCGGACCGACAATCGCCGATGCATTGACCGAAACGCCCCACAGCCCGAAGGTCTCGGCCTGCCGGCCAGGCAGGGCAAGATAGGCAATCGCCGCCCGACCACCGCTTTGTGATGCACCCATGGCGAGTCCGGCCAGATTCGCAGCCAGCCAGAACATCGCTTCGGATGTCGCCTGCCATGCGACACCCACCATCCCGAGCCAGACGAGGAGGGTCAGAACGAGGCTGCGCAGATGGCCAAGTCGATCCTGAAAATGCCCAAAAGCCCAGGCACCGGCCGCAGCGGTGATATTGACCACCAGGACCAGGCTGATGGTCTGCGCCAGATTGAATCCCATGACTTCGCGGGCATAGACCGCGGCAAGTGTGATCACGGTCTGCACACCAGCCTGGTACACCAGGACACACAGCAGAAATCGCCTCAGATCTATCTGATGGCGGGAGACCAACCATGTCTGCGCCAGCCGCCCCCAGCTGGCCGACACCCAGTGACGTAGCCCCGCCCGATGCATGGTATCGAGAGGCTTCGCCCGCTCGCGCAGCACCCACAGCGAAGGCAGGCCGATCAACGCGAACATGGCACCGGTGATCAGCATCGTGCCGCCCACAGCAGACTGTGTACCCAGCGCCTGCGAATCCGCATGACGCACCCAGAGCAGGGCCAGTGCCAGGGCGACGAGCCCGCCGCAGTAGCCCCATGCCCAGCCATAACCCGACAGGCGACCCAGCGAATCCTGGCGTGCCAGTTCGGGGAGAAACGCAGCGGTCAGATCCTGGTGTGTCGCATATGCCAGGTTCGAGATCACCAGCAGGATCGCTGCCCACACCACCATGCCGGGGCCAACGGTCGCAAGCGCCAGAGTGGCGGCAGTGCACGCAAGGGTGCACCACAGGAGCATGACGCGCTTGCGTGCGCGAAGATCGGCATATGCGCCAAGAAGAGGCGCCGAAAGCATGACCAGAAAGTAACTGAGTGCGAGTACCACGGTCCATAGAAGCGTGGCCGTGTTCCCCGATGCCACGGTGGACACGAAGTAGACATTGAATACCGCCGTCAGAACCACCGTGGTGTAACCCGAGTTGGCGAAGTCGAGACTCGACCACGCAATCACCTCGCGTGGGCGGACACCCGGCTGCAGAAACGCTGATGTGTCGCCCACTGAGCGATGCCGCCTGCGACGATGCTGGATGGAATCACCACCCGGGCCGGACGGATGCGACAAGACGGTTCTCCCTTGCAATGATGTCCAACACTGCCCCCCATGATGAGGCAAAATCCCGAGTTCGTCCTCCAGTTCAACCCCTGGCACGACGAATCACCATGACCGACAGCAACGCGCACACGCCCCGCAAGCTTTTCATCCGTACCTTCGGGTGCCAGATGAACGAATACGACTCCAGCAAGATGGCTGACATCCTTCGCGAGACCGAAGGCATGGAGACCACCGACACCCCGGAGGATGCCGATGTCATCCTTTTCAATACCTGTTCCGTTCGGGAAAAAGCGCAGGCCAAGGTGTTCTCCGATCTCGGCCGTGCACGCGAGTTGAAGAAGCTCAAACCCGGCCTGATCATCGGCGTCGGCGGTTGCGTCGCCTCACAGGAAGGCGATGCAATCGTCGCGCGGGCACCCTATGTCGATGTGGTCTTCGGGCCGCAGACACTTCACCGACTCCCCGCGCTGATTCAGGCGCGTGAACGCACGAACAAGCCGCAGGTGGACATCCGGTTTCCGGAAATCGAAAAATTCGATCATCTCCCTCCCGCGCGTGTCGATGGGCCAACCGCCTTTGTCTCCATCATGGAAGGTTGCAGCAAGTACTGCAGCTTCTGCGTGGTTCCCTACACACGAGGCACGGAGGTATCACGACCGCTCGAGGATGTCATTGCGGAAATCACGGAACTCGCGGCCAAGGGTGTGCGCGAAATCACTCTGCTTGGACAGAATGTCAATGCCTATCGTGGCCCAATCGACCGACAGGATCCGCAGGCCGGACATGCCGACTTCAGTACATTGCTCGAACTGATTCACGATATCGACGGGATCGCACGAATCCGCTACACCACCTCTCACCCACGGGAATTCTCACAGCGCCTGATCGATATCCACGCCCGGCTGCCCAAGCTGGCAACCCATGTACATCTGCCCGTGCAGTCCGGCTCCGATCGCATCCTTGCGGCCATGAAACGAGGCTACACGACACTCGAATACCGATCGATCATTCGCCGACTCAAGGCCGCGCGACCCGACATCTCGCTTTCCACCGACATCATCATCGGTTTTCCGGGAGAAACCGAAGCGGATTTCGACGCCACCATGAGTCTGGTGCGGCACGCAGGCTTCGACGCCTCGTTCAGTTTCATCTACAGTGCCCGGCCTGGAACGCCAGCCGCCGAACTCACCGATGACACCCCGCACGAAGTCAAACTGACGCGCCTGCAACTGCTTCAGTCCTGCATCGATGGGCAGGCCACAGCGATCAGCAACGGCATGGTGGGAGGCATCGAGGAAATACTGGTCGAGGGGCCATCGCGAAAAAATCCCGATGATCTTCAAGGCCGCACGAGCAACAACCGGGTGGTCAATTTCCCGGGCGGCAGGCGTCTGATCGGCGAGATGATTCAGGTTCGTATCGTTCACGCCCACCCGCATTCTCTCCGGGGTGAGGTGGTGTGATGTTTCGCCGCGATGACAGGCCGCAGGCGTCACGCAAACAGGCATGCAACTCGAACTGAATCTGCAATTCGATGACAACGCCTTGCGCGATGCCTGGCCTTTGTCACGCCCCAGACTGCGTCGGCTGATCCTGGCGGCCCTTCCGGCCTCCTGCGCAGAGGCCCGGATCACTCTGGCCATCATGGGACGCGGCGCTGCCCGGGCTCTGAATCGTCAGTTTCGCGGCCGGGATTACGCCACGAATGTGCTGACTTTCCCTTATCAGGGCCCACCATCACTGTCGGCCGATATCGCCATCTGCCTTCCCGTCCTCGTCGCAGAGGCAGCATCAGCCGGCCGCAGGGCGGACCATCATGCGGCACATCTGGTGGTGCATGGTGTGCTGCATGCCTGTGGACTCGATCACGAAGATGAACAGGATGCCGAGCACATGGAGGCGCTCGAGACGGCGCTGCTGCGACGGTTTCGCATTCCCGACCCTTACCTGCACTCCGGCGACACCCCAACCGCGTGACCATGGAATCAGGCTTGTGGCACCATCGAGCCTTCCTCATTCGCTATCCGTTTCATGAGTGACCCATCGCCTTCTGCCAGTGCCAGCGGTCGCACGACCCGGCTTGAACGTATGCTCGGACGCCTTTTCGGGCGCGCCGATGAAAAAAAGGATCTGATCGAACATCTGCGGGAAGCCCAGGAGCACGACGTCATCGACGCCGATGCCATGGCGATGATCGAGGGGGTGCTGCAGGTCGCGGACCTGCAGGTGCGTGATCTCATGATTCCCAGGTCACAGATGGATGTGGTCGATATCTCGGCTCCCATCGATCATCTCCTGGAGCATGTGGTGGCCACCTCGCACTCCCGTTTCCCGGTGATCGACAGCAACCGGGACAACATCATCGGCATTC
>CAYYDO010000079.1:0-5540 GCA_964470595.1 uncultured Burkholderiaceae bacterium
CTGGCCTTCGTGGGCGCCGTGGTCTCGGAAACAGTCGGGGCCAACAAGGGTATCGGGAAACTGATGCTGGACGCCCAGGCGGCCTTCCAGGTGCAGATCGTTTTCGCAGGACTGCTGGTTCTGGCTTTCCTGGGAATCGTTCTGTATGCGGTGACCGCTGTCATCGAGAAGCGATTTACCGGCTGGGCCTTCCGCGGCCAGAACCGCTGACCACCACACGTTTTGATCGACTCATGAGCACACCCCGCAATCCCTACGAGGATGACATTGCCATCTCCTGGCCCGAATTGCACCGCGATACGCGGTATCTGTCCTCCACCCTGCACAAGCTCGGCAGCTGGAAGGGCATTATTGCCATCACCCGCGGAGGGCTGGTACCCGCAGCGCTGATTGCGAGAGAGCTCGATATCCGGTTGATCGACACCATCTGTATCACCAGTTACGGGCTCGGTGAAACATCGGGCGCCGAGCAGATCCGCGGGGAACACCAGATTCTCAAGACCGTCGACGGCGACGGCGATGGCTTTCTGCTGATCGACGACCTCGTCGACACGGGCAAAACGGCTCAGGTGGTACGTGGAATGCTGCCACGCGCACACTTTGCCACGCTCTACGCCAAACCCGCGGGTCGGCCAATCGTCGACACCTTCGTGAAGGAGTTCAAGCAGAACAAGTGGATCTTCTTTCCCTGGGATATCGACTATCACTTCGCGACACCCATCAAGGAGCGGAAGTCGCCGCAAGCCTGATGCCTGCGCCCGCCTCCGGGTCGTCAGGCCGCATATCCGCGGAATCACGCGCCGCCGTGCGGCGCGCGTGCCAGTAGCGCCTGTGGTCCTGAAAGAAGTCCCTCGCAACAGGTCGCCCCTCTGACCAGGTGATCGTCAACGCCCCCTGCAGGTCCGTACGTGCGACGCTTATCGCGTCTGAGCGTGCGCGAATCCGCTCCATCACATCCGCATGCGGATGCCCGTAGCGATTCCGATACCCGGCCTGAATGATCACCAGTTCGGGTGCTACCGCATCGAGGAAGAAGTCGCCCGTGGATGTGCGACTGCCGTGGTGCGCAGCGAGTAGTACCTGGGTCTGCAGTCGTGCTCCGGCAAGATCAAGGGCACCCTCATCCTCCGGATCGTGCAGGCCGATGAACTGGCCCGCGAGGTGACTCTCGGCGCGAACGGAGATGTCTCCCGTCAGAAGAATGCTGCCGCCGGCGATATCCTCCACCCGCAGCACGCAGGAGAGATCATTACGCAGCTTGTCGTGCGCCAGACCACCGGGCTTCAGTGGGTTGCGCCGTGCACCCCGCAGCATCTCGCCAGCTCGGGAGGACGGATGCAGAAACTGAAAGCGGACGCCATCCCAACTCCAGGTCAGACCGGCACGACAGACATTGATCGGTGGAAGCGATGCATCGGCTGGCAGGGTGCGATACGCGGCCGACCTCGCCACAGGCGGCTTGAGCAACTCTCCAAGACCCGAGGGGTCAGACGTGAGTATCTCCGATACATTCGAGAGGGCAAGAAGCGAAGCGGCGCCTCCTGAATGATCCTGATCGAGATGCGAAACGACGAGTCTGTCGATACGCCGAATCCCGAGTCGCCGCAGCGCTGGCATCACCTGGCGTGCTCCGGCATCTGAATCGCCCATGGCGGGACCCGTGTCGAACACAAGGCTGTGAGACCGTGTCCGAATCACGATGCTGCTGCCCTGCCCCACATCGACGACAGAGACTTCCATGCGACCCTCCGGAATCTGCGGAACGGGAGCAGACCAGAGTGCAAGCAGCGCAAGCCAGCCCAGATGCCGTGCGCGGCGATATCGTGCGGGTACGATGTTACTCATCGCAACCACGACGCCGGCTGTCGCTATCGCGGTTCTGGCGATCCCCGGTGAGGGCCAGTCCATCACTGCCATCGGAACGGACGCCAAGCCTGTCAGGATCGTCATCAGACAGGCCTGCACGGTGGCAGCCGCCTGAAGCAGAGGCGAGTTGCCGAAAATCGTCTGTATTGCGACGCCCGCCATCGCCAGTGGCGTAACCAGAAAACTCACCACGGGAATGGCGAGCGAGTTGGCCACAGGACCAATGACCGATACCTGCTGAAAGAGAAACAGGCCCAGCGGCAGGAGACCGAGGGTGATCGCGAGTTGCGCGCGTGCACCCCCGCGCAGGCCATCGACCATGGTGCGTAACCAGCCAGAGCGACGACGTCCTTGCTGACTGTCATCGGAGGGAAGTGTGAACAGCAGGGCGACTGCAACAAAAGAGAGCCAGAAACCCACCGAAAGAACCGCCATCGGATGAATCATGAGTACGACCACAAGCGCCCAGCACAGGACCGCCCACCGATGGGCCCGAACACCGGCCATGGTGGCGATAGCCAGCACCAGAACCATCCACGCCGTTCGCTGTGCCGGAATCGCAAATCCGGCCAGAAGTGCGTAGGCCATGGCGCCGGCGAGCGCGAATGCCGCTCGCACGCAGGGCACGGGAATCCACAGAGCAACAGGCAATCCGGATCTGCACAGCAATCGCCATATCCACGCGCCAATGCATCCCGCCAGTGCCGCGAGCATGGTCACATGAAGCCCGGAGATGCTCATCAGATGCGCCGTGCCAGTGCGCTGAAAAACAGACCACTGCTCGAGCGGGATCGCACGCTGATCGCCCACAACGAGCGCTGACAGCACATGTCGATGCGGCGAATCAGTCAGGGCCGTGTCAATCGCGTGACGAATATGCCATCTCAGCCTGTCGACCGAAAGCAGAAATCCATGATCGTCACCAAGCATCTCGACGCGGCGATGGTTGCGGCCGGTCTGAATGCTCGCGCTGAAATGCAGCCCGCGCTCAAGCATCCATGCCTCGGCATCGAAACCTCCAGGGTTCAGTGGGCCGCCTGGCTGACGCAAACGGGCCTGAAAGCCCAATCGCTGTCCGGGACGCAACACGGGAAGCTCGTCACCTGACCTCGCCGAATACCAATACACAAGTCCATCGCCAGGCATTGCCGCTACGGGTTCACCATCGGCGTCATAAGCCTTGGCGCGGACAACCTCGAATCGCCATCCCCGCTCGTCACGGTTCGGCAGGCCCTTTACGGTCGCTTCAATCCACAGCGACTGCTGATCGAGTGATGGCGTCAGCCGGGTGGCGATCGCCCGATGGGCATCCCGGGCCGCGTGCCATGCACAAACACTGGCTGCAGCCGATACGCTGAGCAGGATCACCAGAGTCACGCCAAGGCGGCGGCGCCAGCCTCCCGATTGCAGGCGACCGACGGCTTTCGCAAGCAGACAGGACATGCACACCAGCGACAGTGCCATCATTCCCAGCTGGCGGATTTCCATTGGCGGTGGAAGTTCGACGCGCTGCCCCATCCATACGGCACCGGCAAGAACGCCTGCTGCGATTGCAAAGATCATGTTTGGCATCGGGCGCAACTGCAGGGCTGCGCGCCTGTTTCAAGGTCTGGATGTGACGGGTTCAGCGACCTTCAGGTGCGCTGGGATCGTCAGAGAGGGTCTGCCTGTAGCGACCGAGGGCTGGAAGCGAATCGCATACCGCCGCAGCCGTGTGGCGAATTACTTCGGCGGGTTGAATATTGCGTAGAACCGCCAGGTAATCGGCGATTCGTGCCAGCTGGGCGGGTTCATTGCCCTCACCGGGCGACATCCATGCAGGTGGAATGTCCGGCGCGTCGGTTTCCAGCGCCAGAGACTCCAGCGGTAGCCGAACGGCTAGACGATGCAGGCGGTGCGCCCTGGCAAATGTCATGGCCCCACCAAAACCAAGCCGCAGACCCTGCCTGCAATACGCATCTGCCTGGGAATCACTGCCATTGAAGGCATGCGCGATACCGTGTCGGATACCGAATCGACGCAGCACCGCCAGAACCTGATCCTGTGCCTTGCGCACATGAAGTACGACCGGCAGTTCGGCATCGCGGGCCAGGCGACACTGGGCAATGAAGAACTGGAGCATTTTTTCCCGATTCAAACCCGGCACATGATGATCGAGGCCGATCTCCCCGACCGCGACAAGTTTGGGGTGGTGCCGAAAGCGGTCGAGCGCATTGTGAAGATCGATCAATGCGCCGTCGCTCAGGCTTTCGACATACATCGGATGAATCCCAAGGGCGAAGAACACCTCGGGTTCCCGATCGGCCAGCAACGCGACACGGTCGAAATTCCCGGGCGAGACCGCCGGGACGAGAATCGCCGACACTCCAGCCTGCCGACTGCGTGACAACACCCCGGCGATGCCACCGGGAACTTCCGGGGAATCAAGAAAGTCAAGGTGACAGTGACTGTCGATCAGCATGGCTAGAATGGTGCGCTATGGCACGAAAGTTTCTAAAACGGATTCTGCCCGACCAGGCCACCCTCGAGCAGCATCGACTTCTGCGCGCCATCGGACCGTGGGTGCTGCATCCAGCCGTCTGGACACTGCATCGACGCAGTGTCGCAGGAGGCGTAGCCGCCGGTCTGTTCTGCGGTCTCTTCCCTGCACCCTTCCAGATGCTGGGAGCCGCCATCGCAGCCTTTCTCTTTCACTGGAACCTGCCTGTCGCAGTGTTCACCACCCTCTACACCAACCCCGTCACTTTCATCCCCCTCTACCTGATCGCGCTGAATATTGGTCTCCACCTGCTCAATGCGGTGATCACACCAGTTGATCCCATCGGCAAGGCCGCCGCATTCCCCCCCCCTCCGGATTTTGACCTCGCGTCACCATGGTCATCATTTATGGCCCTTGTCGATTGGGGACTGGGTATGGGTTGGCCACTGTTGATCGGTGTTGTCACATTGGCCAGCATATTGGGAGTATCCGGCTACGTGATCACGCGAATGGCATGGAACATCTGGATCCGCCTGGAGGTCGTGAACAGGCGGAAACGTCGCGCAGCGAAAAAGCAATGATGGCTATGCCAGGCGCAGGTACGGGAATCTAGAGGCTGACGATACGATCACAACGCGCTGCGAGGTCCGGATCATGCGTGACCACCAGCAGCCCGCAGTGCGCATCCCGCACCCTCCCGATCAGCACATCGAAGACACGTGCTGCGGTCGCACGATCAAGGTTACCCGTCGGCTCATCGGCCAGTACACAACGCGGCTCAGTCACGAGCGCTCTTGCGATCGCCACCCTCTGACGCTCGCCACCCGAGAGCATGGCAGGCGTGTGCACGAGTCGATCGCCGAGGCCGACACGATCGAGCATTCGCGCGGCGACTTGCAGAGACTCCTCGCGACTCTGCCTTCTGATCCACAACGGCATCGCGACATTTTCAAGCGCAGTGAATTCCGCCAGAAGATGATGAAACTGATACACGAATCCGAAGGCCCTGTTGCGCAGACGCGTCCGTTCCGCATCCGCGAGGTCATAGAGTGAGCGGCCTTCGATTTGCACCAGCCCCGATGTGGGCCTGTCGAGGCCACCCAGAATCTGCAGAAGCGTGCTCTTGCCAGCGCCCGAAGCACCAACGATCGCAACGGTCTCGCCCAGGCGAAGGTCGAGGCTGATGTCACCGCCC
>CAYYDO010000079.1:5550-7671 GCA_964470595.1 uncultured Burkholderiaceae bacterium
AGAACATCAGTCGCATGCGACCCGACGCGCCGCAGCGATATCGCGCGCAGCAAGGGCGCATCAGCGATGCACCTCGATGTCTCACTCATGACGAAGCGCCTCTGCCGGCTCCATTCGCGAGGCCCGCCAGCTGGGATAGATCGTGGCCGACAGCGATAGCGCAAGCGCAGTGAGTCCGATCTGGATGACATCGGAAAGACGCAGATCCGAGGGCAACTGATCGATGAAGTAGATGCCCTTGGGCAAGACCTGCAGCCCGAGCACGCCCTCCAGCGCTGCCATTACCGAGTCGATGTTGGCTGCGATCAGCGTTCCCAGCCCCACGCCCAGAATGACACCGAGACAACCCAGCCAGGCGCCCTGAACGACGAAGATTGTCATGATGCTCAGGCGCTGGGCTCCGAGAGTGCGCAGGATTGCAATATCGCCACGCTTGTCAGAGACGGTCATCACCAGCATCGACACGAGATTGAACGCCGCCACCGCGATGATCAGCATGAGAATGATGAACATCATGCGCTTCTCGACCTGGACTGCGGCGAACCAGTTGCGGTTTTCATGAGACCAGTCACGCACCACCGCCTGTCGTGGCAGAGTCGATGCAAGCTGGCGGGCGACATCGGGTGCACGCTGCATGTCCTGCAGCATGAGTCGCAAGCCGGTAAGCGCCTGATCGCGAAAGAATATCTCCGCATCCTCGGCATGAATCAGGGCGAGATTGCTGTCGTACTCGAAATGTCCCGAGGCAAAGATTCCCGACACCTGGAATTGCCGCAGCCTGGGGCTGACGCCGGCGGGCGTCACCACGCCATCGGCTGCGATCAGAACCACCGTCTCGCCCACCGCAACCCCCAGATGGCGCGCAAGCTCGCGCCCGAGGACAATCCGGTACTGACGCGCCTGCAGACTCTCGAGACGTCCGGATACGAGATGCGAGAGTGATCCGCTCACCAGGGGCTCGCGCGCGGGATCAATCCCCCGCACAAGAATGCCCTTCATCTGCCCATCGCGGGCCATCATGGCCTGCCCCATCACAAAGGGGGCCGAGGCCACGACCTCAGGATGGCGTGTGACCTCCGGAACCAGAGGCTCCAGATCAGCGAGAGGCTGCCCGGGCAGAATCACCTCAACATGCGACAGCACGCCGAGCATGCGATCGCGCACCTCCTTCTGGAAGCCGTTCATGACCGAGAGAACGACGATCAGCGCGGCAACGCCCAGCGCAATCCCCACAGTCGCCAGACCGGATATGAAGGATATGAAGCGATTGCGCGCGCGTCCTGGCGATCCCCTGCCGGAGCGCACATAGCGCCCGGAGCGGGTATAGCGCAGGCCGATCAGGAGCTCATAGGGCAGCATGGCCCGAGTTTGCCATACTCACCCTCATGACCAGACCGAACCACCAGCGGGTACACGAGCGACCGATTCGCGCCGAGGCACTCGAACGGTTGTGCAACTCCGGCGTCCATCCGGTTCTTGCGCGTGTGTACGCCGGTCGTGACATCACATGCATCGACGAGGTCGATACTGCCCTGAACGGTCTGATTCCGCCCGACCGTATGGCGCATATCGGTGAGGCAGCGCATGCGATCGCCCAGGCCATCCAGGAAAGGAAAAGGCTTCTGGTGGTCGCCGACTACGATGCCGACGGAGCCACCGGATGCGCGGTTGCCATCCGGGGGCTCAGACGCTTTGGCGCCAATGTCGATTTTCTTGTTCCGGACCGGTTCACCTTCGGCTACGGACTGACGCCCGCACTCGTCGAGCATGCCGTCGCACGACAGGATCGGGAGCCGATCGACTGGATCATCACCGTCGACAATGGCATTTCGAGTGTGGCTGGTGTCGCCCGTGCCCGGGACCGTGGCAGCCGGGTACTCGTTACCGATCATCACCTCAACCTGCACCACACCAGGCTGGCAGACCGGCACATCGCCAGATGCGCTGGTTTCTGCTGAGACTGTTGCCGACTCAGTGCTTGCGCTAGTAACCATCTCTGGCTCAGCTGAACCAAATGGTTTAGCGATGGAGATCCACGCCCAAATACCGATGATGAGTAGGGCTAGTAGCAGAGCGCCGCGACGGCGAGCATAAATCTGTTGCTGGGTAGGCATGAGACAA
>CAYYDO010000079.1:7681-9105 GCA_964470595.1 uncultured Burkholderiaceae bacterium
GCAGCGCGGGCGATGGGGGTCAAGGTGCTGATTACCGATCATCACCTCCCGGGGCGCATCCTGCCGGATACGCTCATCATCAACCCGAATCTGCCGGAATGCCCCTTCCCCAGCAAGCATCTGGCCGGAGTGGGCGTGATGTTCTACTTTCTGATGGCGCTGCGCGCCTGCTTCCGCGACACCGCAGGATGGCCAGCCGAGCGTATTCCCAGACTGGATGATCTGCTTCCCATCGTAGCGCTGGGCACGGTCGCCGATGTCGTTCGCCTCGATGCCAACAATCGGCGTCTCGTCGCCCAGGGACTCGCCAGACTTCGCCGTGGCGGGGCACAGGCGGGCCTGCAGGCGCTCTTCCAGGTCGCACGCATCGATCTTCGGGAGGCCAATGCATCTCACTTCGGATTTGCCATCGGCCCGCGCATCAACGCGGCAGGTCGGCTCAGTGACATGAGTCTGGGCATACGCTGCCTCATCGAGGACGACATCGATCGTGCGCGCGAGCTTGCACAGCAACTCGACGAACTGAATCGGGAACGACGAAGCATCGAGGCGGATGCACGGGATCAGGCGACAGTCCAGGCGGCCGCCATTCTGGAGCAGCAAGACGATACGGAGGATTGCCTCGGCCTTGTCCTGCATGATGCGCAGTGGCATCAGGGGGTGATCGGGCTGGTTGCCGGCCGACTGAAAGAGGCACTTCATCGCCCGGTCATCGTCTTCACCGACGATGGAGATACCGGTCTCATCAAGGGCTCCTGCCGTTCGATTCCAGGGATTCACATCCGGGATGTCCTCGAGCGGGTCGACTCACAGAACCCGGGGTTGATCGTGGCCTTTGGGGGGCACTCCATGGCTGCGGGGCTGAGCATGCCGAAGGAGAATCTGGCGCACTTTCGAGTCCAGTTCGAGGAATCGCTGCGCGAATTCGCCGACAGCGAGGTACTGGATCGGGTGACCGAGACCGACGGGCCGCTGCAGGCCTCCGAGATGCACCTCGATACGGCCCGTCTGCTGTCGCGAGAGGTATGGGGACAGGGATTCCCGGCGCCTCTGTTTCGTAACCGGTTCCGCGTGCTGACGCAGCGACGACTGCAGGAGCGACACCTGAAACTGACCCTCATGCTGTCGGACCATGAGTCTGTGCGCCTGGAAGCCATCTGGTTCAACGGACCGCCCCACCTCGACGCGCGTGTCGATTTGCTTTACCGGCTTTCGGTCAACGAATGGGATGGTCGCAGCACACTCCAGCTTGAGATCATTGGGCAGGTCTGACCCGCCGCGTGGCGTAAACTTGAGACTTTTGAGACGGAATAACGATGGACGCCGAACGCATCAATCAGATCGACAGCTCCCTGCAATCCCTGCGCCGCCGCGTGGACGAACTTCGGGGGTTTCTTTGACTGCGATGCCAAGGCGGCCCGTCT
>CAYYDO010000080.1:0-9019 GCA_964470595.1 uncultured Burkholderiaceae bacterium
GTGAGCAGCTGATCACGGGTCATGGTGGACTCTGTTCCGTGTCCGTCCTCCTTGTCTCCACGCATCGTCTCGAGTGACCCCAGACAACCCAGCTCACCCTCGACCGTCACACCGATGGCATGGGCCATATCGACGACCTCACGGGTGACTGCGACGTTGTAGTCGTAACTGGCAATTGTCTTGCCGTCCGCCTCGAGCGAGCCGTCCATCATCACACTGGAAAAACCCAGCGCGATTGCGTCCCGACAGACGTCCGGACTCTGGCCATGGTCCTGGTGCATCACGATGGGCACCGCGGGATAGGATTCGACCGCAGCCGATATCAGATGCTTGAGAAACGTTTCACCAGCGTATTTGCGCGCTCCCGCCGAGGCCTGCATGATGACCGGCGCATCCACTTCGGATGCCGCCGACATGATGGCTTGTACCTGCTCGAGATTGTTGACGTTGAATGCCGGAATTCCGTAGCCGTTTTCAGCGGCATGGTCCAGCAACTGTCGCATGGACACCAGGGGCATGGGCCTCTCCTTGTGTAAGTGTGATCAATGACGTAAATCCAGATTCAGATTCGACATGGCTTTTGAGCCAGCTCTCGGGGAGGCGCTGATGCGCACGATCTTCATCGTATTGGTGCCGCCGGATTGTCCGATGGGTTCGCCGATGGTGATGATGAGCAGATCGCCGGAGGTCACAACGCCTTCGTCGACAAGGCGTTGCTCCGCTTCGCGCAGCACCTCTTCCCGTTCGCGGGAGTTGTAATCGAAAAACACTGGCGTGACATCGCGGTAGAGGGCCATCCGGCGGCGGCTGGCTTTGACCGGAGTGAGCGCATAAATCGGCACCCCGGAGTTCAGGCGCGAGGTCCACAGCGCCGTCGAACCGGACTCTGTCAGGGCAGCGATGGCCTTCACCTTGAGATGTCGGGCGGTGAACAATGTGGCCATGGCAATCGATTGATCGATACGGCTGAATGTGCGATTCAGAAAATCGGTGTCCAGTGTGATCGGTTCCGACTTCTCGGCCTCGAGGCAAACGCGGGCCATTGCACGAACGGTCTGCACAGGGAAACTGCCAGCCGCTGTCTCGGCGGAAAGCATCACCGCATCGGATCCGTCAAGCACGGCATTGGCGACATCGGAAACTTCCGCACGCGTCGGAACTGGTGACGAAATCATCGATTCCATCATCTGTGTGGCTGTGATGGTGAGACGGTTGGACTCCCGTGCCATCCGGATCATCCGCTTCTGCAGCGCAGGAACCGCCGCGTCTCCGACCTCGACCGCGAGATCTCCGCGCGCCACCATGATGGCATCCGAGGCATCGATGATCTCCTGGAGATTCGCAATGGCCTCGACGCGCTCGATCTTGGCCACCGTGGCCGCACGGCCACCTGCCGCCTGCATCAGGCGACGGGCCAGCAGCATGTCCGCTGCATCCTTCGGAAAAGACACAGCAAGAAAATCGGCATCGATCTCAGCGGCAACCCGGATATCGGCAATGTCCTTGTCGGTCAGGGCCGGGGCGGACAGGCCGCCTCCCTGCCGATTGATGCCCTTGCGATCCGATAGAACACCGCCTTCGATCACCGTGCACTCGATGGTACGGGGTGATACCGCGTCCACCCGCATTGAGATCTGCCCATCGTTGAACAGCAGGGTATCGCCGGGCGCCACATCGTTGACGAGCTCCTTGTAATCAAGTCCCACCCGATGTTCATCACCCAGTTCACAGTCGATATCGAGAATGAACCGGGCACCGGAGGCGAGGAGGACCTTTCCCTGCGCAAACTTGCCAACCCGGATCTTCGGCCCCTGCAGATCAACGAGAAGACCGACATCGACACCCAGCCTGTCCGCAGCAGCCCGCACGATCTCGGCCCTGGCGCGATGGTCCTCTGCGCTGCCATGCGAGAAATTCAGCCGGACCACATTCACACCAGCCTCGATCAGCTGTGCGATGACCTCCGGCGACGAACTTGCCGGGCCAAGCGTGGCCACGATCTTGGTCGCCCGGGGCGGGAAAACGGCAGAGCTGGCAATGGACATGGATAGCCTCAGTTGGCGGACAACAGCGCCATTGTGGTGTCGAGCATGCGATTGGAAAAGCCCCACTCGTTGTCGTACCACGAGAGGATCTTCACCAGACGGCCATCCGGTGAGACCCTCGTCTGCGTGGCGTCAAAGATGCTTGAGCGGGGATCATGATTGAAATCGATCGATACCAGGGGCTCGGTGTTGTAGCCGAGAATTCCGCTGAGGGCCCCCTCGCTTGCCGACTTCATCAGGGCATTGATCTCATCGACAGAGGTGGCCCTGCGTGCCACAAAACTGAGATCGACCACCGAGACATTGATGGTGGGTACCCGCATCGCGAATCCGTCGAGAAGCCCGTTGAGCTCGGGAAGCACCAGCCCGACAGCGGCTGCAGCACCCGTCTTGGTCGGAATCATCGACATCGTCGCGGAACGGGCACGACGGAGATCCTCATGATAGACATCGGTCAGGACCTGATCATTGGTGTAGGCATGGATGGTGGTCATGAGACCGCTCTCGATCCCGACGCTCTCCTGCAACACCTTGGCCACCGGCGCCAGACAGTTGGTGGTACAGGACGCATTGGAGATCACGGTGTGCTGACTGCGCAGCACCGAGTGGTTGACGCCATACACGACGGTTGCATCCACATCCTTGCCACCAGGCGCGGAAATGATGACCTTCCTGGCACCGCCCTTCAGGTGGGCAGATGCTTTTTCCTTGCTGGTAAAGAAACCGGTGCACTCCAGCACCACATCGATTCCGAGTTCGCCCCAGGGAAGCTCGGCGGGGTTGCGATTGGCCAGCACGCGAATCCGGTCGCCATTGACGATCATCGCATCGCCCTCGACGGCGACCGTGCCGGGAAACTTGCCGTGCTCTGTGTCGTAGCGGGTCAGGTGCGCATTGGTCTTCGGATCACCGAGATCGTTGATGGCCACGATCTCGAGGGCATGCTTCTTTCCGCCCTCGTAATGCGCCCGAAGGATGTTGCGTCCGATGCGTCCGTAGCCGTTGATGGCGACTCTGATGGTCATTGCATAACTCTCCTGATCAAATGGAAATCATGAAGCCAGAATGGCGTGAACCGTGTCGACGAGGGCATCCGCAGTGATGCCGGCATGACGGAAGAGCTCGGCCGCAGGCGCCGACTCCCCAAACCTGTCGAGACCGAGCACTGCTGCAGGCTGGTACTTCCACCAGAAATCGGTCACGCCAGCCTCGACCGCCACTCGCGGAATGCCGGGTGGAAGAACCGACGATTTGTAATCCGCTGTCTGCTGATCGAAAACGGTCGTGGAGGGGATCGACACCACCCGCACCCGAAGACCCTGCGCACGCAATGTCTTGCTGGCCTGCATCGCCAGGGCCAGTTCGGATCCGCATGCCATCAGGACGATCTGGGGCCGTGGATCGGTCACCAGCACATAGGCACCGCGGGCAATGGACACTGCCATCGCGGAATCGCAAACCTGCGGGGCGAGGTTCTGCCTCGACAGCAGAAGCGCGGTGGGGCCATCCCGCCGGAGCAGCGCCTGCTGCCACGCCACTGCCGTTTCGACCGCATCGGCAGGCCGCCATACATGCAGATTCGGTATCAGTCGAAGGGTGGCGGGATGCTCCACTGGCTGATGCGTGGGGCCATCCTCGCCAAGGCCGATCGAGTCATGGGTAAAGACATGCACGAGCCGCAGGCGCATCAGCGCAGCCATACGAATGGCATTGCGGCTGTAGTCCGAGAACGTGAGAAAGGTACCGCCGTAGGGTATGAATCCGCCGTGGAGTGCGACGCCATTCATGATCGCCGCCATGCCGAACTCTCGCACCCCGAAGTGGATATGCTGACCCGCGGACAGATGTCCTTGCCTGTCGGCATGCATCGAGGTGACGCCCTTCCAGTTGGTCAGATTCGAGCCGGTCAGGTCGGCAGACCCCCCGAGCAACTCCGGCAGAATCGGACCAAGGGCATCGAGTGCCATCTGAGACGCCTTGCGACTGGCCACGGCGGGGCTGTCGGCACACAGGCGGCGCACAAGCGAGAGGACCGTCTCGCCGAACGCGGCAGGAAGATCACCACGCATGCGACGCTGGAACTCCAGCGCGTCATCGGGGTGGGCGACCGCATAGCGCTCGAAGAGGTCCTGCCATGCGGATGCGAGCCGTCGCCCCTCGGGCCTTGCGTCCCAGGCGCTGCGGATGTTGTCGGGAATCTCGAAGGGCGGATGCGGCCAGGCAATCGCCTCGCGGGTCAAGGCGATTTCTTCCGCACCGAGCGCCTCGCCGTGAGCCTTTGCAGTCCCGACCCGATTGGGCGAACCCTTGCCGATCTGCGTGCGGCAGATGATCAGGGTCGGCGCAAACCGGCCCTGATGGCCGTTGATGCCCCACTGCCGGGCCTGGGCAATCGCCTCGCTGACTGCCACCGGATCATGACCATCGACCGGTCCGATGACGTGCCAGCCATACGCGGCAAAACGCTGACGCGTGTCATCGCGAAACCATCCATCGACCTCGCCGTCGATGGATATTCCATTGTCATCGTAAAGTGCGATCAGCCGCGACAGGCCCCAGACGCCCGCCAGCGCACAGGCCTCGTGGGAGACACCCTCCATCAGGCAGCCATCACCGAGAAAGGCATAGGTGAAATGATCGACGATCCCGAAATCGGGCCGATTGAACCTTGCCGCCAGCAGGCGCTCGGCCAGTGCCATGCCCACCGCATTGGAAATACCCTGCCCCAGGGGGCCGGTGGTGGTCTCGACACCGGGTGTGACCCCCACCTCGGGGTGACCGGGCGTACGGGAATGCAGCTGACGGAACCGCTTGAGTTCGTCGAGGGGCAGGTCGTAGCCGCTCAGGTGCAGCAGGCTGTAGAGCAGCATGGAGCCGTGCCCGTTGGACACCACGAATCGATCCCGGTCCGGCCATTGCGGATTCTCGGGGCTGTGCTTCAGGTGCGAGGCCCAGAGCGCGACAGCAATATCCGCCATACCCATGGGCATGCCGGGATGCCCCGAGTTGGCCTGTTGGACAGCGTCCATCGAGAGGGCCCGGATGGCATTGGCCATGGATGTCGCAAGTTCGGGAAGGGGGCGGGCGGAAAATGACATGGAAGTTGTCCTTGCGTCGGCGGTCGCATGGGCCCCCGAACTTCAGGAAGGTGAAGGGTTAGGTTAGAGTCATGCAACGTGATCAGGAGGTTGGGGCAACCCCGCCTTCAACGACAGGCCGGCCATCGGTCCGAGAGCGGTTGACCAAACCTGAATCTTACCCCGCCACGAAAGACCCATCATGCGGCCACGAATCCCGGTCGCCAGGCTAGAGCCGGGCGACATCGTCCTGGATGACTCCGCCAGCCATCACCTTGGCAGAGTGTTGCGCTGCCAGAGCGGCGACAAGGTAACCCTCTTCGATGGGCAGGGGGCCGAGGCGGAAGGCTGCGTGCTCGGTTCAGATGGGCGACATGTCCGGGTCCATGTCGGCCGCCTCTCGTACCCCGATCGTGAATCACCCGTTGCTGTCACGGTGGTCCAATCCCTCTGTACGGGCGACAAGATGGACTGGGTTGTCGAGAAGGCGACCGAGCTCGGCGCACGGCTCATCGTTCCAGTCGCTGCCGCGCGCTCGGTCATGCGGGTGAGTGGCGACCGCGCCGATCGAAAACGCGAGCACTGGCAGGCGATTGCCCGGGCCGCGAGCAGCCAGAGCGGGCGCTCCCGCATCCCGATCATTGCACCGGTGTGCACACTTACCTCCTGGCTCGATGAGTGGCGTCGTGCGCCCGAGCCCAGGACAGGATGGCTCCTTGACCCCTTCGCCGGAGTACCTGTCTCGAAGTCACCACTGTCTGGCCCGCTGACCATCATGATCGGTCCGGAGGCAGGCTGGACAGACGATGAGGAAGACGAAGCGAGGAGTGCCGGGTTCGTCGGGGTGCGCTGCGGACCACGGATTCTCAGAACCGAGACCGCCGCAGCTGCAGTTCTCGCCGCCGTGGCGGTCCGAAGCGGAGAGTTCTGACACGGCCACCCGCCACCTCACTCGATCAGATCAGGCCAAGCCCCCCGGCGAGCCCTCCCGCGAGAATCAGGACAACGGGTTGCACGCGGGTGAAGAAAGTGATCAGGGCAGCCAGGATGACGCCAGCAATCAGGCCCGAACGCCCCTCGAGAAACCAGGGCTCGGAGAGAATCCAGGCCGTCGACAGCATCAGGGCAATCGCAATCGGCGCAAGCCCCTCTTTGGTGGCACGCACCCAGACAGCCTCTGAGTGCGCATGACTGATCCGGTTGACGGTCAATACCAGTGCGGCGGCAGGCGCGATGATTCCGACAGTGGTGGCAAGAGCACCCAGCGGCCCGCCAATCTGCCAGCCCATGATGGTGACGAACAGCAGATTCGGACCGGGCGCGGCCTGCGCGATAGCGATCGATGACGTGAACTGCATGTCGGTCAGCAGACCCGTCTGATCCACCATGTACCGGTGCATCTCGGGTGCGAGCGTGACAGCTCCGCCCACCGCCAGCATCGAGAGCAGCGCGAAGTGCAAAAAGACATCCCATAGAACCGCCCACGAGGCGACGGGCCACCCATCGAGCGGCGTCACTGGTCAGCTCCTTGCTGCGCGACGCAGCAGGTAGTGCCGCAGCATCACCGAGGGGATACCGAGCGCGAGCATCACCAATCCCAGCCGGACATGTGCGATACCGATCAGAACAAAGGTCGCGATTCCGATCAGCCACCCTGCACGGTAATGCCCCTGTGTGCGGGCCATCCTGAGGCTCATTCCGGCAATCAGACCCACCGAGACCGCCGCCATCCCGAGGAGAACACTCTGCGTCAGGGGATAGGCCGCATAGCGCTGGTACAGGATCGTCAGCGCCACCACGATCAGGGCGGGGAAGAGCATCAAGCCGGATACCGCCGCCATCGCGCCACGAATGCCCGCGTAGCGATCGCCCACCATGACCGCAAGATTGATGACATTCGGCCCGGGCAAGGCCTGCGCCACACCGAGCCACTCGACGAACTCGCGATCTGTCAGCCAGCCGCGCTCATGCACGAGCACCCGCTCACAGACCGGCAACACCCCACCGAACCCCTGGAGCGCCGTGCGCGAGAAAGTCCAGAAGATATCGAAATTCGACGCAGGCGCCTTGCTCACCGCCCCCGAGGATTCCGCGTCAGCCTCTCGCGTGGGCATCGAGCACGGTGAGCGCTGTCATGTTGACAATCCGGCGCACAGTCGCCGATGACGTCAGGATCGTGACCGGAGATTTGCAACCGAGCAGGATCGGACCAATTGCAATGCCGTTTCCAGCAGCGGTCTTGAGCAGGTTGTAGGAAATGTTGGCCGAGTCGATATTGGGCAGCACAAGCAGATTGGCCTCCCCCTGCAATGTCGAACGGGGCATGATGGTCTTGCGCAGCTCGGCGTCCAGCGCGATATCGCCGTGCATTTCCCCATCGATGTTCAGACCGGGCCGCGCCTCTCGCACAAGCGCCAGAACCTGGCGCATCTTGGACGCAGAATCGGCATCACTGCTGCCAAAGTTGGAGTGGGACAGCAAGGCCACCTTGGGCTCGATGCCAATACGCATCATTTCATCGGCGGCCATCAGGGTGATCTCGGCCAACTGGGCGGCGGTGGGATCCTGATTGACATGGGTGTCCACCATGGCCACCGCACGTCGCGGCAGGATCAGCAGATTCATCGCCGCATAGGTGGTCACGCCAGGCCGATGTCCAAGGACCTGGTTGACGTAATGCAGGTGAAGCCCGTGTCCACCAAACGTGCCGCAGATCAGACCATCCGCCTCGCCGAGGTGAATCATCATCGAGCCGATCAAGGTGTGTCGTCGACGCATCTCGAGTCTTGCGTACTGCTCGGTAATGCCCCGACGTTCGGTCATGGCGTGATAGGCCTCCCAGTACCGGCGGTAGCGGGCATCGAATTCAGGGTTGACCACCTCGACATCGGTACCGAGCCGCAGCCGCAGCCCGAAGCGATCGATCCTCTGCTGCAGAACGGCCGGACGCCCGATCAGGATGGGCGTGGCGAGGTTTTCGTCAACCACCTCCTGAACCGCCCGAAGTACCCGCTCTTCCTCGCCTTCGGCGTACACGATACGCCTCTTGGGACCGCTCTTGGCAGCGGCAAAGATGGGCTTCATGAAATTCCCGGAGTGATAGACGAACTCTCGCAGGTGGTCGGTGTAGGCAGCGAAATCGGTGATGGGGCGTGTGGCGACACCACTGTCCTGGGCCGCTTTGGCAACGGCCGGTGCGATCTTGATGATGAGACGCGGGTCGAAAGGCTTGGGAATCAGGTATTCCGGACCGAACGACAGGCTTCCCGAGCCATAGGCCGCCGATACCACTTCGCTCTGTTCCGCACGCGCAAGCTCGGCAACGGCATGTACGGCCGCCAGTTCCATCGACCGCGTGATGGTGGTCGCACCCGAGTCGAGTGCACCCCGAAAGATGAACGGAAAACACAGCACATTGTTCACCTGATTGGGATAGTCGGTACGACCGGTAGCCACGATGGCGTCGTCCCGGACCGCCTTCACCTCCTCGGGCATGATCTCCGGGGTGGGGTTGGCCAGCGCGAAAATCAGTGGGCGGGGTGCCATGCGGGCCACCATCTCGGGCTTGAGTACACCACCCGCAGACAGGCCCAGAAACACGTCTGCGTCGGGGATGATCTCTGCCAGGGTGCGGGCCGAGGTTGGCTGCGCGAAGCGGGCTTTCTCGGGATCCATCAGTTCGGTACGCCCCTCGTAGACGACACCGGCGAGATCCGACACCCAGATGTTCTCGCACGGCATCCCGAGATCGAGCAGCAGGTCGAGACAGGCCAACGCCGCCGCACCCGCACCGGAGACCACCAGTTTGATGTTGCGGATGTCCTTGCCGACCACCTTGAGACCGTTGACCAGGGCGGCCCCCACGACGATGGCGGCGCCGTGCTGGTCATCGTGCAA
>CAYYDO010000081.1:0-8945 GCA_964470595.1 uncultured Burkholderiaceae bacterium
GGGTGGCCTGCTGACCGAGGCTGTCACCAAAAAGCCGCACTGCGTGCTGCTGCTCGATGAAATCGAGAAGGCGCATCCGGACATCTTCAATGTGCTGCTGCAGGTGATGGACCACGGCACGCTGACCGACAACAACGGTCGCAAGGCGGACTTCCGCAATGTCATCATCATCATGACCACCAATGCGGGGGCCGAGACGCTGAACAAGCGCAGCATCGGGTTCTCCAACGCCCGCGAGGCCGGCGACGAGATGCAGGACATCAAGCGCATGTTCACGCCCGAGTTCCGCAACCGTCTCGATGCCATCGTGTCCTTCAGGGCCCTCGACTCCGACATCATCATGCGGGTTGTCGACAAGTTCCTCATCGGACTCGAGCAGCAACTGCAGGAGAAAAAAGTCGAGGTCAGTTTCTCTGAAGACCTGCGCAAGTTTCTTGCGCGCAAGGGCTTTGATCCGCAGATGGGCGCACGCCCCATGCAGCGTCTGATCCAGGACACCATTCGTCGCGCCCTCGCCGATGAACTCCTGTTCGGGCGTCTCGTATCCGGTGGACGCGTTCACATTGATATGGATCCGGACCGCACTGATCAGATCCGTCTCGAGTTCCCGGGTGAGGACGCCACCTCACCTGCGGCATCCCCCCAGACACCGCTCAAGGATCGACCCGAACTGGTCTCCTGATTGCCGCGTCGGCGACGCCTCCCGCGGTCGCGGACGCGCCGCTGGACGTTCGCGGGGGTGCTGCGTTGCCACAGCATTCCTGCGGAAATCCAGCATAGGATCACGCTCTGATTTCTGCCAGAATGCGCATGGAGTCATACATCCACATCTCAGGAGGGAGATCCATGCGATACAAACTCGCTTTCGCCGCCGCAGCGTCTGTGTTTCTTTCGGCTGCCTCACAGGCCATGGCCCAGGATTTCAGCAAGATCCGCTACCTCGCCGCGAACTGTGCCAACTGTCATGGCACCGATGGGCGGAGCGTGGGCGTGATGGAGTCGCTCGCCGGTTACGACCGCGAGAAGTTCATCACCAACATGCGGGAGTACCGCAGCGGGGATAAGCCTGCCACCCTCATGCATCAACTGGTCAAGGGCTACACCGACCAGCAGATCGCCGACCTGGCAGCCTATTTCGCTGCCCAGCCCCGCAAATAATCCGCACAGGCCCAGGGAGAACATCTCATGAGTACATCATTCGAACAGCGTCGCGGACTTCTCAAGGCGGGCGCCGCGGGCGCGGCCATCACGGTGTCGGCGGGTCTCGCAGGGTGCGCCACACCCACCCCCCAGGTCAGTGCGCCGCCCAAGAAGATCGGTCGCGTGATCGTGGTCGGCGGTGGCTATGGCGGGGCGACGGCAGCCAAATATATCAACCAGTGGTCCGGTGGCGCCATCGAGGTCTACCTGATCGAGCGCGAGCGCAATTTCATTTCCTGCCCGATTTCCAATCTGGTTCTTGGTGGTGTCCAGACCATGGAAACCATCACGCATTCCTATGCCCGTCTGCGTGAAAAAGGCATCATCGTGCTCAACGATGAGGTGATGTCGATCGATCCTGCCAAGAAGCGCATCTCTCTGCGCAAGATTGCCGACCTCGATTACGACCGGCTGATCGTCGCCCCGGGAATCGATTTCAACTTTCAGGCCATTGCCGGGCTCGATGCCGAGGCGCAGAAAACCATCCTGCATTCCTGGCGGGCGGGCCCCCAGACAGTCGCGCTCAAGGCGCAGCTCGATGCGGTCCCCAATGGCGGCGTCTATGTGCTGTCCATTCCCAAGGCTCCCTATCGTTGCCCGCCCGGGCCCTATGAGCGTGCCTGCCAGGTGGCGCATCTGTTCAAGACCAAGGGCAATACCCGCAGCAAGGTCGTGATCATGGATGCCAATCCGGATATCCAGTCGAAGAAGGCCCTGTTCATGAAGGCCTGGGCCGATCTCTATCCCGGCATGATCGAGTACAACGCGAACATGAACGTCACCGAGGTGGATGCCAAGGGCAGGCGCCTCATGACCGAAACCGGTGACCGTATCCAGGGCGATGTCCTCAATGTGGTGCCTCCGCACCGTGCAGGCGACATTGCCCAGAAGTCCGGGCTCATCACGGTCAACAATCTCTGGTGTGGTGTGGATTGGGTCACCATGGAGTCGCTCGCACACAAGAACATTCACGTGCTCGGCGACGCCACTTTCCCGGCGCCCGCCATGCCCAAGTCAGGGCATATGGCCAACCAGCATGGCAAGGCTGCCGCTGCAGCGATTGTCGAGATCATGAACGGGCGTCCGGCCATCGCACCCATGATGGCCAACACCTGTTACAGCTTTGTCGACGATAAAAATGTGGTGCACGTTGCCAGCGTCCATGCCTATGACCCCAAGGACAAGACGATGAAGACGGTTCCCGGCTCGGGTGGCGTCAGCAGTCGCGCCAGCGAAATGGAAGGCCGCTTCGCCATGGGCTGGGCTCGCAATATCTGGGCAGACATGCTGACCTGAAGCGGTGTTCGGAGACGGTGGTCCCACCGCTCCGCGCCGGCAGTTTGAAAAATTCGGGCATGATTCCGGTTTCGGGTCATGCCCGAATTGTTTTCACCTCCACGAGTCTTCCGATGTCCGATCCCGATTTCGCGTCTGTCTCGCGTCCAGACGCCTCCCTGCCCAATGCCCTCGAGGCGCTTCGCCAATTCACCACCGTGGTGGCCGATACCGGCAGCTTTGCCTCGATACGAGCCTATGCGCCGCGTGATGCCACCACCAATCCGACACTGATCATTCGCGCGCTCGATCAGCCCGACTATGCGGGCATCGTCGATCAGGTCAAGGAGTCGATGCCAGCGCGTCGACTTGCCGACCGCACGCGTGCCGTCCTGGTTCGATTCGGATGCGAGATTCTCGGCATCATTCCCGGGCGTGTTTCGACCGAGGTCGATGCGCGACTGTCGTTCGACACCGCGGCCACGGTCGATGAGGCGCGCAGGATCATCGATGCCTATGGCGAGCAGGGCATCGACAAGTCCCGGGTGCTGATCAAGATCGCTGCGACCTGGGAGGGTATCCGGGCCGTGCGTGAGCTGCAGAAGCAGGGCATCTGCTGCAATGTCACGCTGATCTTCAGCCTGGTGCAGGCTGCCGCGGCCGCAGATGCTGGTGCCACCCTGATTTCCCCCTTTGTCGGCCGTATCAGCGACTGGCATCGCAAGGCGGGTGCAAGCTGGACATCGCCTGCAGAGGATCCGGGTGTCGCCTCGGTTCGTCGCATCTACGCCTATCTGAAACATCATCGTTATGCGACAGAGGTCATGGGCTCGAGTGTCCGCTCCGTTGAGCAAGTGCTCGCGCTGGCGGGTTGTGACCTGCTTACCGTCAGTCCGGACCTGCTCGAACAGCTGAAGTCGATGGATCAGGAGGCGACCCTGGAGCGTGTGCTCGATCCTGCGGCCCCCGCGGCCGGACAATCCACCGCGAGTCTGAATACATCCGAGCCGCTGTTTCGTTTCGCCCTGAATGAGGACACGATGGCGAGTGACAAACTTTCCGAGGGCATTCGTCTATTCGTGGCTGACAGCCGCAAACTCGATGCAAGGCTTGTCTGATGCTGATCTATGCACTGACCATTCTGGTTTCGAGTTTTCTGCTGTTTCTGGTTCAGCCGATCATCGCCAAGCAGATCGTGCCCTGGTTTGGCGGCTCGGCGGCCGTATGGACCACCTGCCTGACATTCTTTCAACTCGTGCTTCTGGCGGGATACGCCTATTCCGACTGGATCCAGCGGTTCGCGCCGCGTGTGCAGTCGATCATTCATGTGATCCTGCTGGCCGCCAGTGTGCTGGCCATGCCGATCATTGCAGGTGATCAGTGGAAACCCGCCGGCGAGGAGGACCCGCTGTTCAGTATTCTCGGCCTGCTCGCTGCAACCATCGGTCTGCCGTATTTCATGCTGTCGACCACGGGTCCGCTGATCCAGTCATGGTTCGCCCGCGAGCAGCGCGATCCAGCGGTGGCCCAGCGCGCCTATCGCCTCTTCGCCCTTTCAAACTTCGGATCGCTGATGGGTCTGCTGGCCTATCCCTTCGCGATCGAGACCTGGATCACCACCCGCACGCAGGCGGTGGTGTGGAGCGTGATGTACGGCGTATTCGTTCTGATCACGATCGCTGTCGCATGGCGTGCCTCGCAACGCGGACATCTGCATCTCGAGGTGCCTGCGGCCGATCACCAGGCGGATGACTGGGAACCCGCCGGAGATAAAGACGCGGCGCCTGCGGGATCGCGACAGTCTGGCCCGCCGGGTGCGGCGGATCATGCCTTCTGGTTCGGCCTCTCGGCGATCGCCACGATGCTGCTTCTGGCGGTGTCCAGCCATATCACCCAGAACGTCGCCTCCATACCGTTTCTCTGGGTGGTACCGCTGTCGCTCTATCTGCTGACATTCGTTGTCGCATTCGAGGGGCGTCGCGGTCGCGGCTGGTACCTGCGCAACACCATGCTGCTTCCGGCCCTGGTCATGGTGGGTTTCATGGCCTGGGGTCTGGTGGCCGATGGTGGTGTCCTCGATATTGACACCGCCATTCCGCTCTATCTGGCTGGTCTCTTCGTGGTGTGCCTGTTCTGTCATGGCGAGTTGGCGCACGCCAAGCCCCGGGCGCGTTTTCTGACGCGCTTCTACTTCATGATCGCACTCGGTGGTGCGGCAGGCGGACTCTTCGTTTCGATGCTCGCGCCACGCATCTTTCCAGGTTACTGGGAGCTTCCGCTGGCACTCATGCTGGCCGGTGCTGCTGCAGCCTGGGTCGGTTTGCGCATCCATGCCGGCCCGCTGCGCAATGTGTTCTTTGCGGCCGGGCTGATCAGCATCGCGGTGTGTGTCCACTATGCCCGCGAGGTCTATTCCGAGACCGCGCAGGAAAGCATTCATGTCTCGCGCAATTTCTACGGCACCCTGCAGGTGAGAGAGCGCTATGTCAGCGGTGCTGAAGAGCCGGTTCGGCGTCTGGTGCACGGGGTGATTCTGCACGGCCTGCAGGATATGAACCCCGATCGCAGGCGCCTGCCGTCCACCTATTACGGGCCGACATCCGGAGTGGGGCTGGCCATCCTGGAAATGGCCCGGTCAAACCCGGCAGGCATCCGTGTGGGTGTGATCGGCCTCGGCGTGGGCACATTGGCCAGCTATGGCCGACGCGGTGACGAGTACCGGATCTATGACATCAATCCTCAGGTGATCGATGTCGCCAAGAACTATTTCCGCTATGTCGATGATTCCGCAGCCCTGATCAGTTACGCCCTCGGCGACGCACGACTCGTTCTGGAGCGCGAGCGTCCCAACGAGTTCGACGTGCTGGTGATCGATGCGTTCTCGAGCGATTCGATCCCGATCCACCTGATGACCCGCGAGGCCCTGGCGGTCTATGCACGCCACATCAAGCCTGGCGGTGTGATCGTGTTCCATGTGACCAACCGTTATCTGCGGCTTGCTCCCGTGGTGCGTCAGATCGCCAAGGATGCAGAATTTGCCAGCCTGATGATCGAAGATGACGGAGGGGAAGATCCCTTTGGCCTGATGGCGATGTCGGACTGGGTACTGGTGACGCGCAACCGCGACCTGCTCGCACGACCGGCCATACGTTCACGCGAATCGGCAATCGAGGAGATTCCAGGGCTCCTTCCCTGGACGGATGACTTCAACAATCTCTACAGGGTGTTGAAGTAAGGGCGCGAAGGAGATGACGCTGCCGGGGGAACGGTTCTAGGTTCGTCCGGTGCTGCCGAAGCCGCCTTCACCCCGACTGCTCGCTGTGAAGGACTCGACGACATCGAAGCTGACGCGCTGCACCGGCACGATGACCAGCTGTGCGAGCCGCTCCATCGGCTGGATTACAAAGGATTCCTGCCCACGGTTCCAGGCGGACACCATGAGCGGACCCTGGTAGTCCGAATCGATCAGGCCCACCAGATTGCCCAGAACGATGCCGTGCTTGTGCCCGAGCCCCGATCGGGGCAGGATCAGCGCGGCAAACCCCGGATCGCCGATGTGGATCGACAGCCCCGTGGGTACCAGATGGGTCAGGCCGGGTGTCAGCACAAGCGGTTCGTCCAGGCAGGCCCGCAGGTCGAGTCCTGCCGAACCGGCAGTGGCGTACTCGGGAAGTTGTTCGCGCAGTCGTTCGTCGAGAATGCGCACCTGGATTTTCATGAGGGACTCCTGTCGAGGCAGCGCGATATTCGAAGAATCAGCTCTCGGGCCAATGTGGGTTTGTCGGCTGGAGTGAGCAATTCCATTCCGTCGGCCGAACAGAGCAGCAACTGGTTGTGATCACTGCCGAAGGTGTCCGGGCCGATATTGCCCGCAATCAGCGGCACGCCCTTGCGCAGGCGCTTTGCCGGGAGGAGGGCCCGGAGGTCGTCGATGGATCCGGTCTCGGCGGCGAATCCCACACAAAAGGGCGCATCCGGTCGCCGGGCGACACCGGCAAGGATGTCCGGATTTTCAATCCAGGTGATGCCTTCCAGTCCTGAACCCGATTCTTTCCTGATCTTGTGCTGCGGATTGTCGGCTGGTCGCCAGTCCGCCACTGCAGCCACCGCGATGAAGCAGTCGGCACCCTGTTGATCCAGGATACGCATCACGGCATCGTGCATTTCACAGGCGGTCATGACATCGGTGCGCACGACCTGGTCTGGCGTGGGCAGATGCACTGGCCCGCTGATCAGGCTGACGCGCGCGCCCGCGCGTGCGGCCGCGGCAGCCAGCGCAAAGCCCATCTTGCCCGATGACCGGTTGGTGATGCCGCGCACGGGATCGATCGGCTCGAATGTCGGGCCTGCGGTGATCACCACATGGCACCCCTGCAGCACCCCACGGATATTCGGACGGTCCTCTCGATGCGCGTGGGTATCGGATGACTCGAAACTCGCGATCAGGGCCGCGAGGAGATCTGACGGCTCGAGCATGCGGCCATCGCCCGTCTCGCCGCAGGCTTGTGCACCTTTGCCCGGACCGAGGATGCCCACACCATCAGCCACCAGTTGCGCAACGTTGCGCTGCGTGGCCGGGTTCTCCCACATCTGTCGATTCATCGCGGGGGCGACCAGCAGCGGGATATCGCGTGCCAGGCACAGGCTGCCCAGGAGATCGCGGGCCTGTCCTTGCACCAGCTGCGCCAGAAAGTCGGCACTCGCGGGGGCCACGACGACGGCATCGGCCTCGCGCGAGAGGTCGATATGCGGCATGGCATTCTCCGGGCCGCTGATCGCCGGACTGGCCCAGGCATCGGTGTATACGGGCCGTCCGGAGAGCGCCTGAAAGGTGAGGGCGCTGACGAATCGGGTGGCGGCCTCGGTCATCACCACCTGAACCGTGGCGCCTTCGTCCTGGAGACGTCTCAGCAGTTCACACGATTTGTATGCCGCGATGCCCCCGGTGATGCCGAGCACGAGGTGTCGCCCGCGCAGGCGTTGCTCAGTGGCAGACGGCGGCGATGTGTTGCTGGGGGAGGGCATGCCTGTCATCCTCGTCTGACCCTGCGCAGCTCGTCAAGCACGAGAAGTGCAGCACCCGCAACGATGCAGCTGTCGGCGATATTGAATGCCGGCCAATGCCACCCACCGGCATGCAGATCGATGAAGTCGATGACATGGCCCCAGCTCAGGCGATCAATGGTGTTGCCGATCGCCCCGGAAATGATCAGGCTGGCGGCCAGCGCGAAGCCGGTCTGGGCCGCATGGCGCAGCATCAGGACAGTCAGGAGTCCGACTGCCGCAAACCCCAGACCGACAAAGAACCAGCGTTGCCAGCCGCCTGCATCGGCGAGGAAACTGAAGGCGGCTCCGGTGTTGTGGACGCGCACGATGTTCAGCCAGGACGTGATCGCCGTGTGTTCACCGAGGGCGTAGAAATTGATGACCGCCAGCTTGGTGAGCTGGTCCAGCCCGGCGAGCAGCGCCGCGAGCGCCAGCCATCGCATGGCGGATGTGCGATGGCTGCGAAATGACCTAGGCGACGCCACGGATCTCCCCATTGCCGAACAGGTTGCTCACACAGCGGCCGCAAAGATCGGGATGTGCGGCATCGGCGCCAACGTCGGCCCTCAGGTGCCAGCATCGTCCGCACTTGGGATGCTGGGAGGCCCTGACATGCAGGCCGATGGCCTCCGCCTCCAGACGCGGATCGATAGCCACCCGCGCTGCCGATGTGATGGTGACGAATTTCAGGCCTTCTCCCAGACCGAGCAGGAGTGCTCCCAGTTCCGGACCTGCCGTGATCTCGAGTTCAGCCTGCAGACTCGACCCGATATGCCCCGCTTCGCGCTCGACCTCCAGCGCACGCATGACCTCGGCGCGTGCTGCCCGGATGCGGGCCCATGTGTCGAGGAGGTCAGCGGCGTCATCCGGGGCGGGAATCGGGTGTGCCTGCTCCTCGAAGATGGTCTGTGCAGGATCGCCGGTCGTGTGACCCCCTGCCGCCGAGGCCTGCGCCTGCAAGGTCTGCCAGGCTTCGTTGGATGTAAACGAGAGAATCGGGCACAGCAGCCGTGTCATGGACTGGGTGATATGCCACAGGGCGGTCTGTGCTGAGCGACGTGCGACCGAGCGGGCACTGCAGGTGTAGAGGCGATCCTTCAGGATATCCAGGTAGAAGGCCCCGAAGTCTTCGGAGCAGAAGGCCACCATCCGTGCCACGGCCGGGTGGAAGGCGTAGCGCTCGTAATCGGTCATCACGTCGTCCTGAACGGAAGCAGCGAGCGCCAGCGCATAGCGGTCGATCTCGAGCATCTGCGTGACATCGACCGCATCCCGGTCCGGATGGAAGTCATTGAGGTTTCCCAGCAGAAAGCACAGGGTGTTGCGAATCCTGCGATACGACTCCACCACCCGCTTGAGAATGGTGTCCGAGATCGAGAGCTCACCTGAATAGTCCGTACTCGCCACCCACAGCCGCAGGATAT
>CAYYDO010000082.1:0-8863 GCA_964470595.1 uncultured Burkholderiaceae bacterium
CGCATAGGCAACCCATACCAGCGCGATCAGGATGTCGATTGGCCACTCGAGTTCGGCATATTCCTTGCCGCTGGTGATGCCAAGGGGAAGCGTCACTGCCGCCAGCACGATGATCAGTTGCCAGCCCCAGAAGGTGAACGCTGCCAGACCATCACTGAACAGTCGTGCGTGACAGGTCCGCTGAACAACGTAGTAGGAGGTTGCAAAAAGCGCGCAGCCACCGAAGGCGAAAATCACCGCGTTGGTGTGCAAGGGGCGCAGTCTGCCGTAGGACAGAAAGGACCAGTGCGGTGTGAGATCCGGGAAGGCGAGCTGTGCGGCGATGATGACGCCGACGAGCATGCCGACAACTCCCCAGATCACGGTCATGATCGCGAACTGCTTCACGATCTTGTAGTTGTATTCACCGGCTGTGGCGACAGACATGGCGAGATTCCCCCTGAAAATGGAATGAATGCGCGATGGAGTCTATGCCGCAGGTGCGATCAGGTGCTTGATATACGTCAATCGGCAGTCAATGCTCGGGTGAACAAAAAAACAGCTTGTCTAGAACAGAACGCTTCTGTTCTGCGGGCGCGTGTCACGCGCGGGTGCTGCGATCGTTCGATGGCGACGTCTGCGGGGGCTGTGTGGCCGGATCGTGCGCCTTGTCATCGTCGAGCAGGATGCGTTGTGCAGGACCCTCGACGTCATCGAACTGTCCCGAATCGGACATACGGAAGAAGAGCCACACGGCCAGCCCGAGCACACCCAGGGAGATGACGATGAGCAGTGGAAGCACGTCCATGCGCGAAAGACTAACCGAATCTCAGCAGACGGGCCGCATTCAGAACCACGATCAGTGAACTTCCTGCCATGCCGATTGACGCGATGAGCGGACTGATCCATCCGGCGGCGGCAAACGGAATCGCAATCAGGTTGTAGCTGATGGCCCACGTCAGGTTCTGCCGGAGTACCCGGCGGGCCTGACGCGAGAGCGCGATCGTCGCGCACACGCCGCCGAGACCTGTGTTTACCAGATAGATGTCGGCTTTCTGCCGTGCGAGAGGTGCCGCGCTATTCACGGCCATGGAGACATCGGCCTGAGCGAGCACTGGCGCATCGTTGTGACCATCACCGACCATCAGCACGCGGGCGCCTCTCTCCTGAAGCGTCCGAACGAAGGTCTGCTTGTCTGCGGGCGTGCAGGACGCCTTGAAGTGATCGCTCTCGATACCGAGCGATGTGCACAGGCGCGCAACACGGTCGGGGCGATCTCCGCTCAGACACCAGACGGTAAGGCCTGCTGCTTGCAGCTTAGCAATGATGTCGGCTGCTTCGGGACGCGCCTGATCGTCGAGCGCAAATCCGCAACGCAGTTCTCCATCCACGCTCAGAAACACCGTGCACTCGGGTGCCCGTACCAGCAACTCCCGATGCTGGCCATCCGGATCGACGAAGTGTGCCGATCCCAGCGCCAGTGCGTGATCTCGCCAACTCCCCGATATGCCAAGTCCCGCGTGGTTCTGCGCTTGCGCAACGGGTGATTCGGACGGATGCTCACCTTTTTCCTGCAGTCGCTGAACTGCGGTTCGTGCCACAGCCACGGCCAGCGGGTGGCGACTCTCCTGGGCGATGGCCAGTGCGGGGATCCAGTCATCATGGCTTCCGAAAACCATGCGCACTTCGGCACGTGAGGGGTCGGTGAGTGTGCCCGTCTTGTCGAATATGACATCGGTGACGGAGGCTGCTGCCTCCAGCGTGGAAGAGGTTGAGGCAGCCGAACCCAATTCGAGCAGACGGGCCAGCGCAGCCGCATAGGCGGCGGGACCCGCCATGGAGAGCGCACATGGGCAGGTCACCACGAGCACGGCGATGACCGCGGGGATCCATACCGATGCTGGCTGACCCAGCGCGATTGAGCCAAGGGCAAGTGCGGTGCTGAGCAGCAGTATTCCCACGGTGAACTGCGCACCGATGCGATCAGCCCAGGCTACCCATCGCGGCCTGTCGGCGGCCGCCTGTTCGGCGAGCTGGGATAGCCGAGACAGTGTGCCCTCCGCAGCCGACAGTTCGACTGTCATATCGATCGCCGGACCCAGGTTGATCGATCCCTCGGACAAACGATCGCCTCTTTGCGCTGCCACGGGAAGCGATTCACCCGTCAGCAGGGCGGTATCGACCTCCGTCGCATCAGAGATCAGGCGTCCATCTGCGGGAATGCGCTCACCGGATCCGACGCGAATCAGATCGCCGGGGCGGAGATTCCAGGCAGCGGTATGCCCCGTATCGGGCTGGAGACGATGTGCCAGAACGGGCGGCGCGGTGGCCAGACGCTCCCGGTGAGCGGATGTACGGGTCCTGATGCGGGCCTCGATCCAGCGCGCACCCAGAAGCAGAAACACGAACATCGATACCGAGTCGAAGTAGACCTCACCCTGTCGGGTCCACCATGCCCACATGCTGGCGGCAAAGGCGATGATCAGGCCGAGCGAGACAGGAACATCCATTCCGACCCTGCCCTGTCGCAACATGCGCCATGCCGATGTGAAGAAGGGCGTCGCGCTGTACACGATCACTGGCACGGTGATCAGCATGCTGGCCGTCCGCATCAGATGCCGAACATCGTCGTCGAGTCCGGCCCCTTCCATGTACTCCGGGTAGGCGTACATCATGATCTGGGCCGCCGACAGTCCTGCAACGAACAGTCGTCGCAGGGCACGCCGGTCCTCTGTCCGGCGGGCTTTCTCGAGTGTCGCCGAACCGAGTGGCAGCAGCGCATAGCCGATCGCGGCCACCCGACGGGCAATATCGGTCAGCGCAACACGGTCGGGGCTCCATCGCAGGTGCAAGCGTGCGGTACTGGCATTGGCGCGTGCCGCCAGAACACCGGGAGTTTGCGTCAGGATCCTCTCGATCAGCCAGGCGCAGGCGCCGCATCGCAGCCCCTCGATGGCAAGTGTGGTTTCTGCAACTGCTGCATTGAGGGCCTCGCCGTCGGCAAGGTCTTTCTGCGCCTCAGAGACGCGGACATGCTGAGCGGACCATTGCGGATCGTCGAGCAGGGAGATCCACGGTGCAAGTGCCTCGAGACTTTGCCCATCGAGCCCCGGTGTCTTGCGTTGGCGGTAGTAGCCCTCGGCGCCCGCGTCGACGATCGCTCTGGCAATCGACATGCAGCCCACACAGCACATGGGACGATCCATCCCGTCGATCGGGACGCGCCATTGTGCTCCGGCGGGCAGTGGTTCTCCGCAGTGAAAACAGCCATTGGCATCTGTTGCAGAGGGGGGCTGCACCATGGGCTCGTCCGAGGCTGACCCTGCCGTGGATTGCGTCATGGTGCCGAGAAGGAACTGCCACCGATGCAGAAGGCATCGAGCCATGTCAGCTGGATCACGCCTGTGACACGCAGCAGACCCCATGCGCCGAATGCGGTGATGAGCAGGCCCGTGGCCGCCCGCAGCATCTTGTGCCGGATGAGTTGTGATGCATTACCTGACACCATGGAGGCCAGCCAAAGTGCCGGAACAGTGCCCATTCCGAATGCCAGCATCCACAGCGCACCGCTCGTGCCGGAGCCGGTCACCGATGCCGTGACCAGCATGCTGTAGACCAGTCCGCAGGGCAGCCATCCCCACACGGCGCCGGCCCGCAGCGCGTCGATGAGCAGTCGCCACTCGCCATGCTGTGAGCGCGCCTGCGGCATGATGGTCGCTTGCGCCAGCGGGGCGATGAAGCGCCAGATATGCTGCCCCAGTATCTCGATGCGGCTGATACCGCTCCAGAGTTGGGCGACATGCAAGCCCAGGGCAATCAGGATCAGGTTGGCGGCAATGAAGGCAGCATCCCGAAAAGCCGCAACGGGGGCGTTTGCGAGAAACAGCCCCCCCAGACTGCCCGCCAGAAACCCCATGATGCTGTAACTGATGATGCGTCCGATCTGCCATGTGGCCAGGCGCAGGGCGCGTCGGCCATTGCCGAGACGCAACTGGGACGACTGACTTTGCCCCACTGCAAGAGCGAGTCCTCCGCACATCGCCAGGCAGTGCGCTGCCGACCATAGCCCGATCAACAGCGCACTGACGGGAAAACTCATGCGGGTGCTGCGGCGAGTTCCGCCCACGCGGGAGCATGGTCGGAGGGTTGATCCCGTCGTCTCGGAGCAAGGTCGACGCCACTGGAGCGACACAGCGCGGCAAGTGGTTGCGACAGCAGAAGATGATCAATCCTGAGACCACGGTTGCGGCGGAAAGCCCCCTGCCGGTAGTCCCACCACGAGAACACGCCCGAGGAGGAATCGCACAGCCGCAGAGCGTCGGAGAGACCGAGCTTGACAAGGGCACGGAAGTGTTCACGCTCGGGCTCGGAGCAGAGTACCTGACCCTGCCAGGCGGCCGGATCATGCACGTCGCGGTCCTCGGGAGCGATATTGAAATCCCCCACAACGGCGAGTGTGGGGTGGCGGCTGATCTCGGCAGCAAGATATGCGCGGAAGGCCTCGAGCCAGCGCAGTTTGTAATCGTATTTGTCAGTTCCCACGGCGGCGCCATTGGGCACATAGGCGGAAACGAAGCGCATGGATGGCGGCGTGGCCGAGGGCCCGACGGTCGGCTGCGATGCCATCGATTCCAGCGTCGCCGCGATGATACGGACCTGTGCGTCTGGAAAACCGGGGTTGTTGACCGTGACATCGCGCGGTGGGCTGAAGCGATCCGACCGCGCGAGAATCGCCACGCCGTTGTATGTGGGCTGACCGGCAAACGCCACGTGATAGCCCGCAGCCGTGATGTCGGCCACCGGGAATCGGTCATCGGTCAGCTTGGTCTCCTGAATGCCGATGACATCGGTCCCGGTTTCGGCAAGCCACTCCAGCAGGTGCGGCAAGCGCACCCGCAGGGAATTCACGTTCCAGCTGGCCAGTCGCATCAGATCATCCGTTGTGTGCACCTGCGGATACTGCTCACATCAACCCGTTGTGCCGCAGAAGCGGTTCGACCTGCGGCGCGCGCCCTCTGAACGCCTTGAAGGATTCCATTGCAGGTCTTGAACCGCCCACCGAGAGAATCTCGCGCCAGAAGCGCTCACCGACCTGTGGGTAGTGATCGAGGCCCGCCTCCTCGAATGCGGCGTAGGCATCGGCCGAGAGCACCTCGGCCCACTTGTAGCTGTAATACCCGGCTGCGTATCCGCCTGCAAAGATGTGCGAGAAGCTCTGCGCAAACCGGTTGAATTCCGGAGGGGAGTACACCGCGACTTCCCGACGGGTGTCCCAGAGGGTCGCCTCGATGCGTCTGCCCGTGCTCTCGTCCGATTCATTGGCGTCTGGCAGCACTTGCGCGTGAATGCGCATATCGAAAAGGGAAAACTCCAGTTGCCGCAGCATGAACATGCCGCTCTGGAAGTTTCTGGCCGCCAGCATCTTGTCGAAGAGCGCGCGTTCGTCGACCTGGGTGAGCAGGTGATGCAGGCCGTGACCAAATTCATGGAACAGTGTGATCACATCATCGTGTGTCAGCGTGGTGGGCCGATCACCGACCGGAGCGGCGAAGTTGCATGTCAACAGCGCTATCGGGGTTTGCATCCCCTGTGTGGAGGCAACGGCGCGGCGCCCGCGGGCATCGTCCATCCATGCGCCACCGCGCTTGGTGCTGCGGGCGTAGACATCCAGAAACAGGTGTCCGATGGTGTCACCGCCGCGGCTCACCGAGAAGAGTGGCACGTCGGAATGCCACACCGGCAGTGGTGCCAGACCGATGACCGGCTTGATCTCCACATTGAAGAGCCTCTGCACGACCTTGAACAGGCCGAGCAATACCCGGGGCAGGGGGAAGTACTGCCGGACTTCGTCTTCCGAAAATGCGTAACGGCTCTGCCGCAGCCGTTCACTGACATAACCGATATCCCACGCCTGAACATCCGCAATTGCCAGCTCATCGCGTGCGAATGCGCGCAACTCGGCCAGGTCGCGCTCTGCCGCCGGCCGGGCCTTGCGTGCCAGATCCATCAGGAAGGTCTCAACCTGCTGGGGGGTGTCGGCCATTTTCGGTGCGAGTGACACCTCAGCCGCACTGCCGTATCCGAGAAGCTTCGCCTGCTGTTGCCGTATCCGGAGGATCTCGCCCATCACGGGGCGGTTGTCGTGAGACGGGCCCTCGGTGGCAATCTCTGATGCGCGAACGGTCTGCTTGCGGTAGATCTCCTCCCGAAGCGCGCGATCGTGGGCGAACTGCATCACCGGTCCGAAACTGGGGTGCTGGAGGGTGAAGACCCATCCCTGCATGTCGCGTTTTTCCGCTTCGGCGCGGGCTGCAGCAATGGCATGCTCCGGCAGACCCTCCAGTCTGGTCGCCTCGTTCACGTGAATGATGGTGGCATTGGTACTGTCCAGAAGGTTCTCGGAGAACTTCTGGTTGAGTTGGGCCAGTCGCGCCTGGAGGTCCGCGAACTCGCGCTTGCGATCATCCGGGAGCTCCGCACCACCGAGCCGGAACGCTCTGAGGGAGTTGTCAAGTGCGCGCAGGCGGGCGCGGTGGCGCATCGCATCGCCGGGTGGGGTCTGCACCATCTTCTGGTGCAGTTCACGCGTCAGGCCGAAAAGGCCGGGATGCTGGGAGATTTCGGTCCAGAATGCGGTGACTTCGCCGAGGCGGTTGTTGAGTGCATCTCGCCACTGCGGGGAGTCCATCACCCCCGACATGTGATGCACTGCGCCCCAGGCGCGGGACAGGCGCTCGGTGGCATCAGTCAGGGGCTCCATGACCGATTCCCAGCTGACTGGTGCGCCGGCCGAGGTGACGTGCTCAAGCACCCGTCGCGCGTCGCCGAGCAGGGTGTCGATGGCATCGGCCACCTGATCTGGTTCGATCAGGTCGTAGCGGGGAAGGGAGTCACGCTCCTGGAGTTCATGCAGAAAAGGATTGCTCATAGGCCTGTGATGTGCAGTCGCCTTTCGGCGGATTCAAGGGTGTTGATCAGAAGCATCGCGATGGTCATCGGTCCAACGCCCCCGGGAACCGGGGAGATGGCCCCCGCGACCCGGGCAACGCGTTCGAAGTCGACATCGCCAGCGAGTTTGCCATCCGGAAGCCGGTTAATCCCCACATCGATGACTACGGCTCCCGGCTGCACCATGTCGGCGGTGATCATGCGGACGCGTCCCACCGCAGCGACCAGGATGTCGGCATGCCGGGTGTGCTCCGGCAGGTCCCGGGTCTTGCTGTTGCAGATCGTGACCGTCGCGCCCCTCGCCAGAAGCATCATCGCCATGGGCTTGCCAACGATGTTGCTCGCCCCGACCACCACGGCATGGGCGCCACGAATCCCGGCATCGATGGACTCCAGCATGCGGATCACGCCGTAAGGCGTGCAGGGCTGGAAGAGCGGCTTGCCGGTCATGAGCGCACCGGCATTGCTGATATGAAAGCCATCCACATCCTTGTCGGCGGCGATTGCCTCGATCACCCGGTGTCCATCGATATGGGCCGGCAGCGGCAACTGAACCAGAATGCCATCGATGGTGGGATCGTGATTCAGGGCTGCAATGAGGTCCAGCAGTTCGGCCTCGGCAAGGGTCGACGGGCGCCGCAGCAGCTCCGAGCGGATGCCGGCCTCGGCGCAGGCCTTGACCTTGTTGCGCACGTACACCTCGCTGGCCGGATTCTCGCCGACGAGAATCACGGCCAGGGCCGGGGGCCTGGATCTGTTGCTGCAGACTGTGGCGCGCTCGGCGGCCTGTGCACGGATCTGCCGTGCAAGGGCATTGCCGTCGATGATGGAAGCGGTCATGACACGAGGCCTCACTGGACTTTTAACCTGTATTGTCCTATAGTCGCGGGCTTGCTTGACTCGCTTTTGCGTGTCGCACCGGGTGCGATGGGTCAGGGGGCTATAGCTCAGCTGGGAGAGCGCTTGCATGGCATGCAAGAGGGCAGCGGTTCGATCCCGCTTACCTCCACCAAGAACATGGTCCCGTTCGTCTAGAGGCCTAGGACATCACCCTTTCACGGTGAGTACAGGGGTTCGAATCCCCTAGGGGACGCCATCCAGCAGCGCGGCGCATGCCTCGCCCAGCGCCGATCCGTCTCCCCGAAACAGTCGCTCGACAGTCCTCTCCCGCAGGAGTTGCTGCGTCAGGTTGGCGCACCGATCCCGTTCTTCAATCAGCCGACAGGCCGCCTGCACATAGGCGTCGATGGTCGTTGCGGTGAGCCAGTCCGGCAGGCCGAGTCGCTTGAACAGCCCATGATCGATGTGTTCGAAAACTTCCGGTCCGCTCAGGTTCACGCCGGGCAGCCCCACTGTGACGGCGTCGACGATCCCATTGGTATTGCCGAAGGGGAACGGACTCAGGAAGAAGTCGCATTGATTCAGACAGTGCATGTAGCGTTCATAGGCCTGATGCGGATGCACCACGGCATTGCCCAGAAAACGGTGGATCAGGCCGCGCACCTGGGGATAGACCAGGCCCTGAGCCTGGCCCACCAGGAAATGAAATTCGCAGGGGCGAGCGGCCCGATCGGCAATCTGCCGCAGAGCCATCAGAAAGCGGGGATTGATCTTCATGATCGTGGCGGCAATCGCAATCCGCACGACTTCAGCAGATCTCTCCCCCGGCGGGTAGTGCACACGAGAGAGTGTCGACGGCCGATACGGTTGGCCATCGTGAGGCAACAGAAGCAGTTGCTCTGAAAAGCAGTTCGGATCGCCGACGAAATCTTCCTCGACACTGATGCGGTCGATGCGGTCGGAGCGGGTCGTGGCCGGGTGTCCCAGCGCGGCAACCTGCAGCGGGGCAATGCGCAGGTTGGCCATCAGCATCGTGATCGGAAACATGCCCACGCTGGGCATGTAGAACACGGCAGGCTGAAGTTTCTCGGCGATC
>CAYYDO010000083.1:0-8860 GCA_964470595.1 uncultured Burkholderiaceae bacterium
GACCCAGGCCGCATCGTGAATCTTGCCCATGTTGTGGCCCAGACGGGTCACTTCAAGCCAGTTTCCTTGCGGATCCACCATCCGCCACCAGGCGAGGTTGTCAATCGCCGTGCCCCACAGCACGGCCTTCTTGCCACCGGCGTTCATCGCAATATTGCCGCCAACACAGGAGGCATCCGCCGATGTCGGATCGACGGCAAACACCAGACCCGCCGCATCGGCAGCATCCGAGACCCGTCGGGTCACCACGCCTGCACCACTGAAAATGGTGGCAACCGGCTCGGTCAGGCCCGGCAGTTGAAGACGTTCGACGGCGCCCAGCGCTTCGAGTTTCTCGGTGTTGATCACCGCCGAGCGCGAGGTAAGGGGCACAGCGCCACCGGTGTATCCAGTTCCACCCCCGCGAGGAATGATGGTGAGACCGAGATCGATACAGGCACGCACGATGGCCGGGATCTCCGCTTCGGTATCCGGCGTGAGCACGACAAAGGGATACTCCACACGCCAGTCGGTGGCATCCGTTACATGCGAGACTCGCGAGAGGCCGTCGAATTTCACGTTGTCGGCCATGGTGACCCGCGAGAGCGCCTTGCGTGCCCGGCGCCGCAGCCGGGATGTCTCATCGAAGCCGGCATCGAATGCGGCAACAGCCTGACGGGCCAGATCGAGCAGACGCGCCACTTTCTGATCGCGCGAGGCATCCTCGAGCGATGCGGCCTTGCGCAGGACCTCCCGCGCGACATCGGCAGCGAGCTCCTCGGGCGCCGACTCCTGCGCATCGAGCGAGCGGCGGCGATCGACTTCCGAGAGACGGTGATGCAAGGCGTCAATCAATTGCCGACGCCGCCGGGGGTTGTCGAGCAAATCGTCCTGAAGATAGGGATTGCGACTGACCGCCCAGATATCGCCCAGAACCTCATACAGCATGCGGGCAGAGCGACCGGTGCGACGCTCGGCGCGCAATTCGGAAATGAGTGCCCAACCCTCGTCACCAAGAACGCGCTGCACAATCTCGCGGTCGGAGAACGAGGTGTAGTTGTAGGGAATCTCGCGCAGGCGGGAGGGATTGCGGGCCGGGTCCGCATGATCCAGCCGGGCAAGTGCCATGGGATTCAAAGGAGCATTCATAAACAAAAGAAGAAGGCAGGATTGCGTATTCTGACCGCTTTTTAGCCGAGAAAGCCGCCAGATTGACCCCATGGCCCCTGGTCTTCGGGTGATTTGGGTTATAAAACCTGCATGGAAACCGACTACCTTCGCAGAATCCTGACCGCCAAGGTCTATGACGTGGCCCAGGAAACACCCCTGGAAGCGGCCCGCGGTTTGTCACGGCGTCTGGGGCACACGGTCCTGCTCAAGCGCGAGGACATGCAGCCCGTGTTCTCGTTCAAGCTTCGTGGTGCCTACAACAAGATGGCCCACCTTCCCGCCGAACAGCGCGACCGCGGCGTGATTGCTGCGTCAGCGGGCAACCACGCCCAGGGTGTGGCGCTCTCGGCCCGCCGCCTCGGCTGCCGGGCCGTGATCGTCATGCCGGTCACCACGCCGGCGGTGAAAGTGGATGCCGTGCGCAATCTTGGTGGTGAGGTCGTGCTGCATGGCGACTCCTACTCCGATGCCTACACACATGCGCTGACACTCCAGCAGCAGCAGGGTCTGACTTTTGTGCACCCTTTCGACGATCCCGATGTGATCGCCGGACAGGGAACCATTGCCATGGAACTGCTGCAGCAGCATCAGGATCCGATCGATGCCATCTTCGTGGCGATTGGAGGAGGCGGACTGATTTCGGGCATTGCCAGCTATGTCAAGCAGGTGCGTCCCGAGACCCGCGTGATCGGTGTCCAGACGCTCGACTCGGATGCCATGGATCAGTCGCTGCGCAGCGGGCATCGGGTGATGCTCCAGGAGGTGGGGCTGTTCTCGGATGGAACCGCCGTCAAGCAGGTGGGTGAGGAAACCTTCAGGCTCTGCCAGAAATATGTCGACGAGATCGTTCGGGTGGATACCGACGCCATCTGCGCCGCCATCAAGGATGTATTCGAAGACACGCGCGCCATACTGGAGCCGGCCGGCGCACTTGCGATCGCGGGCATGAAGCAATGGGTCGCGCAGCTGCGGCGTGCCGACGGCAGCCCTGCGGCAGGCATGACTCTGGTGGCCATTGCCTGCGGCGCCAACATGAATTTCGACCGGCTGCGCTTCGTCAGTGAACGCGCCGAGATCGGCGAGCAGAGAGAGGCTGTCTTTGCCGTGACCATTCCCGAGGAGCGGGGAAGTTTCCGTCGGTTCTGTCAGACGATCGGCAACCGCAACGTCACCGAGTTCAATTACCGCATCGCCGATGAACGTGCAGCGCACATTTATGTCGGCGTTCAGACCCGGGATCGGCAGGAAGCGCACGACATGGCCAGCGATTTCGAGACGGCCGGATTTCATGCCCTCGATCTCACGGATGACGAGCTCGGCAAGTTGCACCTGCGGCATATGGTTGGAGGCCGGTCAGCACTTGCCCGTCACGAGAGACTCTTCCGCTTCGAGTTCCCGGAAAGACCCGGCGCCCTGATGCGGTTCCTGTCCTCGATGAATCCCGACTGGAATATTTCCCTGTTTCACTACCGGAATCATGGCGCCGATTACGGACGCATCCTTGTCGGTATCCAGGTGCCCCAGGAAAGCGAGGCGGCATTGCAGACATTCCTGACCTCGCTCGGGTATCCGCACTGGGAGGAAACCGGCCATCCGGGTTATCGGATGTTCCTGTCGGCCTGAAACCCAGGCGGCGTGCGCCTGGGGTGTTCGAAAACCTGACAGGCGGGTTTCCCCTAGCATGGGGCAAAAACTAGAGTCCTCCACTCGTTATTGGCGCAGGGGGGAGCCGGCCATGCACGTCGCAATCGTCGAGGACGACCCGGTACAGGGACGCCTCATGGGGCAGTTGCTGGAGGACGACGGCGCAGCCGTCGACATCTTCCGCAACGGCAAGCAGTTTCTTCATCACATCAGTCGCACCGCATTCGATCTTGCCGTGATCGACCTCAGGCTGCCGGATATCCACGGACTGCAGCTCCTCGAGAGATTGTCCGGGCTGAGCCATCTCGGAGAACGCCCCTTGCCCAGCATCGTGGTGACGGGCTCGATCGAGCCATCCGCAATGGCCGGGGCATTTGCCCGCGGTGCAGCAGACTTCATGCTCAAGCCGTTGCGGGCCCATGAGTTCACCCTGAGGGCACGATCCGCGGTACAGCGCTGCCAGCCTGAACTGTTCGATGAGGGGCCGATTCGGGCAGGGGGACTGATGCTCAACCGGGCGACGCTGCAGGCTTTCCTGTGCGAGCGCGAGGTGCCGCTGACCGCCAAGGAATTTCACCTGACCTGGCTGCTGGCGCGCCGGATCGGGCAGACCGTCTCACGCAGCCAGTTGATGAGACTGGTCTGGGGACGCAGCGATGCCACCGACTCGCGCAGCCTGGACACCCACATCGGCCGACTCCGACGCAAACTTGACCGATACCAGGGGCATGGCATCCGGTTGCGTCCGGTGTACGGAGTCGGCTACCGAATGGACGTTTTCCCGTAAAATCGGGTGATTCCGACTTGTCGATACCGCATGCAGCTGATCACTCTGGGCCTGAATCATCAGTCGGCCCCACTCTCACTGAGGGAGCGTCTCGCCTTCCCGGGAGAGGCCCTGCGTGACGGATTGAACGAGTTGCGCGCGAGCCTGCGGCGCTTCGCGCCAGAGCAGGCGCTGCTGTCGACCTGCAATCGCACCGAGATGTATCTCGCGGCCGACGACGGCCATCAGGCCAAAGGTCAGGCGCTCGACTGGCTGGCCTGGAAATCCGGAACGGCTCAGCGCGAGCTGTCAGCCCATGTGTATCAACTGCCCGACGACCAGGCCGTTCGCCATGCCTTCCGGGTGGCCTGCGGGCTCGACTCGATGGTGCTCGGCGAGCCGCAGATTCTCGGCCAGATGAAGCTGGCTGCGCGCGAGGCGCAGGAAGCCGGATGTCTGGGTACCCACCTGCATCACCTGTCCCGGCAGGCCTTCTCCGTGGCCAAGGAAGTGCGCACCACCACCGAGATCGGTCTGCATTCGGTATCGATGGCAGCCGCCTCGGTCAAGCTCGCGCAGCGCATCTTCGGCGACCTGGCCCAGACCCGCGTGCTCTTCATCGGGGCGGGCGAGATGATCCAGTTGGTGGCGACCCACTTCGCCGCGCAACATCCCAAGCAGATCGTGGTGGCCAACCGCACCCTGGACCGCGGGCGCATCCTGGCGCACGAATTCAATGGCGAGGCGATTGCACTGGCAGAGTTGCCGCTGCGGATGCACGAATTCGATATCGTGGTCAGCTGCACCGCAAGCAGCCTGCCCATCATCGGTCTTGGGATGATCGAACGTGCCATCAAGCAGCGCAGGCATCGGCCCATGTTTCTGGTCGACCTCGCGGTTCCCCGCGATATCGAAAGTGAAGTCGCACAACTCGATGACGCCTTCCTCTACACCGTCGATGACCTCGGCGAACTGATCAAGGAAGGCGTGCAGGCACGGCAGGACGCAGTGCTGCAGGCCGAGGCAATCATCGACCTGGGCGTGCAATCCTTCAATCAATGGCGTGAATCGCGGCTGCAGGTGCCTGTGATCCGCGCCCTGAGTCAGCATGCGGAAGAGATCCAGGCGGGTGAAGTGGCACTTGCCCGCAAGCGCCTGGCCAAGGGAGAAGATGTCGAATCCGTTCTGAAGTCTCTCGCTCACGGCCTGTCCCAGAAGTACCTGCACGGTGCGTACAGCCGTCTTCACCAGATGGGTCAGCTCGACCCTGCCGAGAGGGAAAACACCTCGAATCTCATCCGTGACCTGTTCGGTCTGCGACACAACGACCGGAATCACTAGATGAGCCCCAGTCTGCTGGCGAAGCTCCAGCAGCTGGCCGAACGCCTGGAGGCGGTCGACCGTCTGCTCGCGACTCCGCAAGCCACACAGAATCTCGACGAATTCCGCAGACTCTCCCGCGAGAGATCGGAGCTCGCACCCGTCGTGGAAGGGCTGGCACGCTACAGCCAGTTGCAGGCGGATCTGACATCGGCCCAGGAGTGGCTCACCGATCCCGAGTTGAAGTCATTTGCCCAGGAGGAAGTGGGCCGACTCAAGGCGGCCGTTGCGGCCCAGACCGACGATTTGCGGCTGGCCCTGCTTCCGCGCGATCCCAACGACGCACGCAATGTCATTCTGGAGATACGTGCCGGCACAGGCGGAGAGGAGTCGGCGCTGTTCTGTTCGGATCTTCTGCGCATGTACATGCGGCATGCCGAACGCCATGGCTGGCAGACCGAGTTGCTCTCGGCCAGCCCGTCCGATCTCGGCGGCTACAAGGAGGTCATCGTTCGCGTGGCCGGCGAGGGCGCTTATTCACAGTTGAAGTTCGAGTCCGGCGTGCATCGTGTGCAACGCATCCCGCAGACCGAGACGCAAGGCAGGATTCATACCTCGGCCTGCACGGTGGCCGTCCTGCCGGAGGCCGATGACATCGCGGATGTTGTGTTCACGCCAGATGAACTGCGCATCGATGTGTTCCGCGCCTCCGGGGCGGGGGGGCAACACGTCAACAAAACCGAATCGGCCGTGCGCGTGACCCACTTGCCAACGGGACTGGTGGCCGAATGCCAGGATGATCGCAGTCAGCACAAGAACAAGGAGCGGGCTCTGAAAGTGCTGGCTGCCCGCGTCAAGGACCAGCAGATGCAGCAGGCCCAGGCCCGGGAAGCAAGCGCCCGCAAATCGATGGTGGGCTCGGGCGACCGCTCAGAACGAATCCGCACCTACAACTTTCCCCAGGGCCGGATGACGGATCATCGCATCCACCTCACACTCTACAAACTCGATGCCATCATGGACGGCGATCTGAACGAGATCACGCGTGCGCTTGTTGCCGAGCATCAGGCTGAAATGCTTGCCGGGCTTGGTGATGTCTGAACGCATCGCGCAGGACCAGACACCGGACGGCACACTTCGTTACCGGGATCTGATCGAGACCTGCGGGCTGCCGCGACACGAGATGTGGGCCCTGCTCGAATGCGCGAGCGGTTGGCGCCGCGAGAGAATCCTGACCCACGATCACTCTCTGGTCGAGGCTGGTGCAGCAGCGCTTTTTCTGCGCTGGTCAGCGCAGCGCAATGAGGGCATGCCGCTCTCCTACCTGACGGGAGAAAGAGAGTTCTATGGCCGACACTTCTGGGTGAATCGGCAGACTCTGATTCCGCGCAGCGAGACCGAGTTGCTGATCGACACGCTGCGCGCCCGCCTGCCCGCCGGACCGTTGCACGGGGCTGCGCAACAGCAGGAATTGCAGTTGTGCGATCTCGGAACGGGCAGTGGCTGCATCGCGGTCACCCTTGCACTGGAGTTTCGCAATGCCCAGATTCATGCAGTGGATCGATCGGAGGGAGCGCTTGAAGTGGCTGCCCACAACGCCGCCTGGCTTGGCGTGAATGACCGCGTCCACCTGTACTCCGGTGACTGGTGGCAGGCGTTTTCAAACCGAACCCTTCGCTTTCATGCCATCGTAAGCAACCCGCCTTATGTCGCGGCCGGAGACCCGCACCTGCAACGTGGCGATCTTCGCCATGAGCCGATGCTTGCGCTGAGCGGCGAGCCGCGCCGGGCGGCAGCCAGTGCTGACACAACAGAGACTCCCACTCATGACAGAGGTACTGCATCGATATCGGCGGAAGACACCACAGGCCTTGCCCACATCCTCTGCATCGTCAGGCAGGCCCGTGATTGGCTCGTGCCCGGCGGGTTGCTCGCGATCGAGCATGGTTACGATCAGCAGGCCGAAGTGATGGCCGCTTTTGAACGCTCCGGTCTGACCCGTGTCGAAGGATTGCGCGATCTCGCCGGTCAGCCCCGGGTTGTACTGGGATGGCGCTCTGCTGAATAATCGGGGATTGAATTCTGTGGTCGGTCTTAGTACCGGCTGCGCACACACAACACCAACGGAGAAACCATGGACGCCAAGGAATTCATTCAGAAAACAGTATCCGAGCATCCCGTCGTGCTCTTCATGAAGGGGACTGCGCAGTTTCCGCAGTGCGGTTTCTCGGGTCGTGCAGTCCAGTTGCTCAAGGCCTGCGGCGTGAAAAATGCCGTGACGGTCAATGTGCTGGACGACGAGGGCATCCGCCAGGGGATCAAGGATTTCTCCAACTGGCCCACCATTCCCCAACTGTATGTTGGCGGTGAATTCATCGGCGGTGCCGACATCATGGGCGAGATGTATGAAAGCGGCGAGTTGAAGAAGGTCCTCGATCAGGTGGGCGGGGACTGATCCCGACCGACCTGCCTCAGCGGTTGCGCGTCTGCAACGCCAGCCGGTAATCCGGCATGCGGGACATGTAGTCCGCCACGGCCTCGATGTCCCTCGCCGTGTAGTGCGCAATGGCCTTGACCATCTTGGGATGAGAGTTGCCGCGCAGACCCTTCTGGATCAGCTCCATTTCCCGCACCAGATAGCCGTAATGCTGGCTGGCCACCACCGGATAAGCGTGGATGGCCTTGCCTTCGCCCGCCTCGCCATGACAGCTGGCACACTGGCCCTTTTCGTAGAGCGATTTACCGAGGACGAGCAAGGCTCCGGAACCCTTTCCGTTGTCACGGGTGCTCTGTACCGACTCCAGGAAGACTGCGATGTCCGCAATGTCCTGGGGTGAGACGGCATGATCGGACGAGAACGGTTCCATCTTCGGATTGACACGTATGCCAGCCCGGACCTCGGTCACCTGCTTGATCACGACGCTGGCGTGCTGACCACTCAGACGCGGATAGGTGCCATCCGACAAGCCGCCCGCATCCGCTTTATGGCATCCGCGACAGCCTCTGAACGCCTCCTTGCCGCGTTCGATATCGCCCGTCAGACGGAAGACCTCGACCTGTTCAGGCAACATCCGCCCCCACTCGTAACGCTTATCCCCGAACACCGCCTGATCAGCGGCCAGGGCAGTGACTGACCACCCAGCAAGAATGCAGACGCCAGCAAGAAGCCCGGCCAGACGCCTGACCACAGCGGATATCTTGGCTCCCGCCAGCGGGAGGATGGTGGTGATATGACGTGTCATTCCTCATCTCCCTTCATGGTCACGATGAACTCTGCGACGGCCCGGATCTCGGCCTCGGTCATGCGCTGAGCAACTGCCCGCATGAGGCCGCGATCGTCGTTGTCACGGGCGCCACTCTTGTAATTCAGCATCTGTTCAACCAGGTACTGCGGTTGCTGACCAGCAAGCCGCGGATAACGATTGGTGCCGGTGCCATCTTCCTTGTGACATCCGGAGCAGGCCGGCACGGCACTGGCCACGATGCCCTCCATGAAGATGTCCTTGCCCTTGCGCAGCATGGCCGGATCACCCTTGCCGGGTTCCGGTGGCTTCTGTTCCCTGAAGTGGGTGGCCAGCAGAGCGATATCCTTGTCATCGAGCCCGGCCATGATGGCCTGCATGACGGGCGACTTGCGCCGACCCTTGCGAAAGTCTTCCATCTGGCGAATGAAGTAACTGGTCTGCAGACCCGCAAGATGCGGGGTACCCGCGATCGCGCTGCGGCCATCGACGCCATGGCAGCCGGCACAGAGCTGGAGTTTTTCGGGGGCAGTCGCCTGGGCATGCACATGCTGCGTTCCCAGGAGTGAAACCAGCACAAACCCGAGCAAGCTGGCAATACACCCTGAGCAGCGATTGTCCAACACCCGGTGCGATGACATCCGACGATCCCCCCCGAAGGAAAGCGCGGTGCCCGAGAAAACTGGTGCCGACTATCTGACTCGAACAGATGACCTATCGCTTACAAGGCGATTGCTCT
>CAYYDO010000084.1:0-8779 GCA_964470595.1 uncultured Burkholderiaceae bacterium
CATTCAGATCGGCGACCGGGTGACCGAGCAGGGTACGGCCGAGGCGGTCCGGGTGCTGTTTGCCACGGGATTCTTCAAGGATGTGCGGGTCGAACTCGATGGCGACATTCTGGTGATCGCGGTCGAGGAGCGTCCGGCAATCGGTGCGGTCGAGGTGAGTGGTTCCAAGGAATTCGAAAAGGAACAGTTGCTCCAGGCGCTGCGCGATACCGGGCTGGCCGAGTCGCGCATCTTCGATCGCGCGCTGCTGGAGCGCGCCGAACAGGAGCTCAAGCGCCAGTATCTGGGCCGGGCCAAATACAACGTCAAGATCGTCTCCACCGTCACCCCGCTCGAGCGCAACCGCGTCGCCATCCAGATCGCCATCGAGGAAGGCGAGAACGCCCGCATCAAGGACATCCGCATCATCGGCGCCAAGGCCTTCAAGGAGTCGACCCTGCGCGATGAGTTCAAGCTCTCCACACCAACCTGGATGAGCTGGTACACCAAGGCCGACCAGTACTCGCGCCAGAAACTCACGGGCGATATCGAATCGCTGCGCTCGTTTTATCTCAACCGCGGCTATCTGGAATTCAATGTCGAATCCACCCAGGTGTCGCTGTCACCCGATCGCAAGGATGTCTTCATCACCATCGTGATCAGCGAGGGCGAGAAGTACATCGTTCGCGATGTGAAGCTGGTCGGAGACATGCTGGGGCGCGAACCGGAGTTCGCCGCCCTGGTGAAGATCAAGCCGGGCGAGGTGTTCTCCAACGAGAAACTGCAGAACGTCAGCAAGTCGATCAGCGATCGCCTGGGCGAGCTGGGGTATGCGTTTGCCAGCGTCACGCCCCAGCCCGAGATCGATCGCGAAAAGCGCGAGGTGCGTTTTGTCCTGCAGGTCGATCCGGGGCGCAGAGTCTATGTGCGCAACATCAACATCAGCGGCAACTCGCGCACGCGCGACGAGGTGATCCGCCGTGAAATGCGCCAGTTCGAGTCCTCCTGGTATGAGGCCGACCGCATCAAGCTCTCGCGCAATCGTATCGATCGGCTCGGCTACTTCAAGACGGTCGAGGTCGATACGGCGCCGGTGGTCACCGCGCCCGATCAGGTCGATGTGAATGTCAAGGTCGAAGAGCGTCCGCTGGGTGCGCTCACCCTTGGCGTGGGCTTTTCCAGTACCGACAGCCTGATCCTCTCGGGCTCGATCTCGCAGCAGAACTTCATGGGCACGGGGACCAACCTGGCCCTCGAGGTCAATACCAGCAAGCTGCGCCAGACAGTGGCCGTGACCCACGTCGACCCCTACTGGACCGACGACGGAGTCAGCCGCTCGATCGATGTCTTCACCCGCCGATTCGAGCCTTTCCAGCTCTTCACCACCAACCGTTACACGGTCAATTCGCAGGGCCTGAGCGTGCGCTTCGGTGTGCCTTACACCGAGGCTGACCGCATCTTCCTGGGCCTCGGATACGAGGCCTCGCAGTATGGCGGCAACCCCAGTTTCTGGCCCTCGCGAATCCAGACCGAAGTGGCCAAGTTCGGCACATCGCACCTCGATGCCTACTCGCTCACCCTGGGCTGGTCCCGGGATACCCGCGACAGCGCGATCGCGCCCACGACGGGCCGGCAGCAATTCCTCAATGCCGACTACGCCACCCCGGTGGGCAGCATGCAGTTCGTGCGCCTGAACTATGTGCATCAGTGGTACTACCCGATCAACCGCAACCTCACGCTGGCCCTCAATGGCGATATCGGCTGGGGAATCGCCACCGGTGGCAAGAGCTTCCCGATTCTCAAGAACTACTACGTGGGGGGTATCGGTTCGGTGCGCGGATTTGCAGCGGGCGGTATTGGCGGCCGCGACCCCCGCGACTTCGCGGCCCTTGGCGGCAGCCGCAAGCTGGTCTTCAACAGCGAGGTGCTCACACCCCTGCCCGGCATGGCCCAGGACCGCACCATCCGCCTGTTCGCCTTTGTCGATGCGGGTTCGGTCTGGCAGGACGGCCAGCCGGTGTCCATGACCGATATGCGGGTATCCACGGGTCTGGGTCTGTCGTGGCTGTCGCCCGTGGGCCCGCTCAAACTGAGCGTTGGAAATGCCATCCGCAAGAGGCCGGGCGATGTGACCCAGCGCTTCCAGTTCCAGATCGGCACCGCATTCTGATGCCGGGATTCATGCGAAAATCCGCTCACTACGATTCTGGAGTACCGGTTTGATGCAGCGCCCAGTCCCCGCCCCGATGTTCGCCCCGCTCCGCCGGGCCCGCAGTTCCGCTGCTGCAGTCGCGAGTACCGTTGCGTTGTGTGCCGCGATCGGGGTGTTGGGTGTTCCTGGCCCGGTGGCCGCCCAGGAGAGCCGCATCGGCTTCGTCAATACCGAGCGCGTATTGCGCGAGTCCAACCCCGCCAAGGCCTCCCAGCAGAAGCTCGAACAGGAATTCTCCAAACGCGAGAAATCCATCCAGGAGTCCGCGACCAAGCTGAAGGAAATCACCTCCAAGCTCGAGCGCGATGCTGCCGTCATGCCCGAGGCCGAGCGGGTCAAGCGCCAGCGCGAGGCCGCCGAACTCGAGCGCGACATCCAGCGTCGTCAACGCGAGTTTCGCGAAGACCTGAACCAGCGCCGCAACGAAGAGCTTGCCGGTGTGGTCGAGCGGGCCAACCGCGTGATTCGTCAGATCGCTGAGGCCGAGAAGTTCGACATCATCTTCCAGGAGGCGGTCTACGCCTCGCCGCGCATCGATATCACCGACAAGGTCCTGCGGGCGCTGAACGCGGCACCTGCGGCGGCCCGCTGACCGGCGGGTCACACTCGGGTGCGCCAGCAGACCGGCGAGCCGCCACCCGTGGAGCCACCCCAGCATCACTTTCACACAGCGGGCGATCTGGCCGCTGCCTTTGACGCCCAGGTCGTGGGCGATCCCTCCGCGCGCGTCTGGCGCTTTCGGCCGCTGCTCACCGCAGGTCTCGGCGATGCCGCCTTTCTCGCCCATCCGCGCTATCACGATCAACTCGCCGCCACCCGCGCCTCGGTCGTGGTGCTGCGTGATGCCGATGCGGCACACAAGGCAGGCCTTGCCTGCACCCTGATCGTCACCGCCGATCCCTATCTCTTTTTCGCACGGGCCGCGGCCCACATGCTGCGCAGCGCCCGTCGTGCCGAGGTCAAGGTCAGCGAGATACATCCCTCGGCCGTGGTCGATCCCTCGGCACGCATCGGCGATCGCGTGCGCATCGGCCCCCAGGTGGTCATCGGTCGGCGCGTGGTGGTTGCCGATGGTTGCGATATCGGGGCGGGCTGCGTGCTGGCCGACGATGTGCGCATTGGTGTGGACAGTCTGCTGCACGCCCGCGTCAGCGTCGCGCATGGCTGCAGCATTGGTGCGCGAGCCATCGTGCACAGCGGGGTGGTGATCGGTGCCGATGGTTTCGGTTTCGCACCCCAGGCCGATGGTGCATGGATGAAGATTCCGCAGGTGGGCAATGTGGTCATTGGCGATGATGTCGAAATCGGGGCCAACACCACGATCGATCGCGGCACGCTCGAGGACACCCGCATTGGCCACGGGGTGAAGCTCGACAACCAGATCCAGATCGCTCACAACGTGGTGATCGGCGATCACACCGCGATTGCTGCCTGTGTGGCCATCGCGGGCAGCGCCCGCATTGGTGCGCACTGCCAGATTGGCGGGGCGGCCGGCATTCTGGGCCATCTGTCGGTGGCCGACGGCACCATCATCGGCCCGATGAGCCTGGTCATGTCGGGCATCGACACTGCAGGCAAGTATGTGGGCGTCTATCCTCTCGCCGCGCAGGCCGACTGGGAAAAATCCGCTGCCGCCCTGCGGCGCCTGCCCGAGCTGCGTCGCCAGGTGCAGCAGCTGCGGCGCTCCGTGGCAACAGGCTTGGCGGCAACAGGCTCTGCAGCCGCATCGGCTGGGGATTCCCCCGATGCTGCCGTGTCACCGGGGGAGGGCGACGGTGGCGGCGGTGGCGGCGGTGGCGGCGACTGAAATGCCGCAGGCCCCTCGCCGCGCTTACCATCTCCCACATTGAGTCTCTGGTATCACGCCATCACCGAATCACCGCGCCGATCCACCCAGACCATCGACATCACCGACATCACTGACATCACCGAGACGCACCATGGACATCCGCGACATCCTCGATACGCTTCCTCACCGCTATCCCTTTCTGCTCGTCGATCGCGTCGATGAACTGATCGTGGGCGAGCGCATCGTGGCCCGCAAGAACGTCAGCATCAACGAGGAATTCTTCAACGGACATTTCCCGCATTTTCCGGTCATGCCCGGTGTGCTGACCGTCGAGGCGCTGGCCCAGGCCGCAGGCATCCTGTCGTTCAAGACCATGGGCAGTGCCTCCGATGAGAACTCGGTGTACTTTTTCGTCGGCATCGACAACTGCCGCTTCAAGCGGCCGGTGGTGCCGGGCGACACCCTGATGCTTCATGTCAGCATCGAGCGTCAGTCGCGGCTGCTCTGGAAGTACAAGGGTCAGGCGATGGTCGATGGTCAGGTGGCCGCCGAGGCCGATCTGATGTGCGCCCTGCGCGATCTGCCGGCGCGGGGTTAGGTCATGGCTGGCATTCATCCCACCGCCATCGTCGATCGGGCGGCGCAGGTTCACGAGAGCGCCGAGATCGGCGCCTTTGCCATCATCGGGCCCCATGCGGTGATCGGGGCGGGCACCGTGGTGCACCCGTATGCGCAGGTGCAGGGTGCCACGACGGTGGGCGAGGGGAATCACATTCACTCGCATTGCGTGATCGGCGGTCCGCCACAGGACAAGAAATACAAGGGCGAGCCCACGCGGCTGATCATTGGCGATCGCAACACCTTTCGCGAATGCTGCACGGTCAATCTGGGCACGGTGCAGGACGGGGGTGTGACCCGCATCGGCAACGACAACTGGATCATGGCCTATGTGCATATCGCCCACGATTGCACGGTGGGCTCGCACACCATCATGGCCAATGCCACGCAACTGGCCGGCCATGTCGAGGTCGGTGACTGGGCCATTCTGGGCGGCATCACCGGTGTGCATCAGTTCGTGAAGATCGGTGCCCATGCCATGACCGGCGCGGGCACCACACTGCTCCAGGATCTGCCTCCCTATGTCATGGCCAGCGGCAATCCGGCCGGCGCGCATGGCATGAATACCGAGGGTCTGCGGCGTCGGGGCTTCTCGGACGGGCAGATTGCGCTCCTGCGCCGCGCCTACAAGGTGCTCTACAAATCGGGCCACACCCTCGCGCAGGCCATGGCGCAGCTTGCCGATCCCTCTGCGCTGGGTGACCCCGCCCAGGAGGACCACGCTGTGCTCGAACCCCTGCTCGCCTTTCTGGGTGCGGCCACCCGCGGCATCGTGCGGTGAGTGCGACATCAGACCGGCTGGCGGTCGTCACCGGCGAGGCCTCGGGCGATCTGATCGCAGCCGACGCGCTCGCTGCGCTGATGGCCATGCGCCCGGCAATGGACGTGGGCGGCATCGGTGGACAGCGCCTGGCCGACATCGGCATGGACTGCTGGTTTTCCAGCGATGACCTCGCGGTGCGCGGCTATGTGGAGGCGCTCTCGCGCATCGTGCATATTCTCGCGGTGCGCTACTGGCTGATGGAATATCTCGACAAGTGGAAGCCCGGTCTTTTTCTCGGAGTGGATGCGCCGGATTTCAATCTCGGTGTGGAGGCGCGTCTGCGTGCGCGCGGTCTGCGCACCGTGCACCTGATCAGTCCGTCGATCTGGGCCTGGCGGCCCGAGCGTATCCTGAAGATCCGGCGCGCTGTCGATCACATGCTGTGCATCTTTCCCTTCGAGCCCGAGTGTTACAAGGGCTCTGGCGTGCAGGCGACCTATGTCGGGCACCCCATCGCGGATCGCATTCCCATCACAGCCGATCGCACTGCCGCGCGCGCGGCACTGGCCTCGGCGGGTGTGCGGCTTTCTGCAGAGGGCAGCCGGCCGCTGGTAGCGGTGCTGCCCGGCTCGCGTGCCTCGGAGATCCGCTACAACGGTGCGGCCTTTCTCGGGGCGGCTGCCCTCCTGTGCCAGCGTTGTGATGTGGTGGTCGCAGCCGCATCGCCCGTCATTGCGGCACGATTGCGCAAGCATCCCGCGTTTTATGCGGCCGCGCAGGCCGGGGTGCAGCTGATCGATCAGCCGGCAAGTGCTGCGCCGGTATCCCACACCGTCATGGCAGCTGCCGATGTGGTGCTGGTGGCCAGTGGCACGGCCACGCTCGAGGCTGCGCTCTTCAAGCGCCCGATGGTGATCGGTTACCGCGTCCCGGCGCTCACCTACGCGATGATGCGGCAGCGCGCCCTGATCAGCGACATCGGGCTTCCCAACATTCTGCTGGGGCATCGCGCCGTACCCGAACTGATTCAGGGGCAGGCCAGCGCCCAGGGGCTGGCCACGGCCGTGCTGCACTGGCTCGATCATCCGGCGCAGGCTGCCGAACTGGTCGAGAAGTTTCATGGCCTGCACGAGACGCTGCGCCTCGGTGCGGCCGGGCGCATTGCGCAGATTCTTTCCGATGAATTCGATGCCCTGGCTCGTCGGGGTTGACGAGGCTGGCCGCGGGCCGCTGGCGGGCCCGGTATGTGCGGCGGCGGTGATCCTTCATCCCGAACGCACCATCGATGGCCTGGCAGACTCCAAGAAGCTCACCGCGCGCCGGCGCGAGGCCCTGGCGCCGCTGATCCGCACGCAGAGCGCCGCATGGGGCATTGGCTGGGCGAGTGTGGAAGAGATCGATACGCACGACATCCTGCGCGCCACCTTCATGGCCATGGCGCGCGCAGTCGATGCCTGCATCGCGCAGACACGCCTGTCGGGGATAGCCGCCGTCAGCGACGATGCGGCGGCAGGTTTTCATGTGCAGGTCGATGGCAGTCTGTCGCCGGGCAACTTCGATGGACCCTGGCACTGGCCCTATGTGACCGAGCCCGTGGTGCGTGGCGATCAGAAGGTTCCGGCGATTTCGGCGGCATCGATTCTGGCCAAGACCGCGCGCGATGACTGCATGCATGCCCTGCATCAGCAGTATCCGCACTACGGGTTTGCGCAGCATGCGGGCTATGGCACGCAGGCCCATCTGCAGGCACTGGCGGCGCATGGCCCATGCCCCGCACACCGGCGAAGCTTTGCACCAGTGGCCCGGCTGATCCATCGTGAGGCGGTTTCGGGATGAGCGGCGACGCCCACGGCAGCGCCGATCGGCCGCAGTTCAAGGACATTGCCTCGCGCCGCAATCCCTCGTTTCGCCTGCTGATCGATCTGGTAGCCGGTCATCCGCGCGAGCGACGTGCACATGGCACGGCATGGGTGGAGGGCGAAAAGCTGTGCGAGAGTTTTGCGCAGTCGGGGGTCATCCTGGTGCTGCGTCAGGGGCTGCCGGCCGATCGGCTTCCCGAGTCCGCGCGTGCATGTGCCGCCACGGTGTGGCAGTTGTCTGCCGAACTCTTCGACGAGATCAGCCCGCTCGAGACCTCCCCAGGATGGGGCCTGATCGTGCCTGCGCCCGAAGTGGACGCATCGGCGCCGCTGTTGCAGCCCGATCCATCACGAGAGGCACTGCCCACTGCGAGGGCGCCATCCAGGCCCGTCATGGCGTCCGGCGATGTGGTGATTCTCGATCGCCTTCAGGACCCGGGCAATGCCGGTGCGATCCTGCGCTCGGCGGCTGCCGCCGGGGTGGCCGAGGTCTGGCCGATTCGTGGCACGGTCGATCTGTGGTCGCCCAAGGTGCTGCGCGCTGCGATGGGTGCGCATATGGCCCTGCGCATCGCCTCGCCGCTCATGACTGCAACTGCCCTGGCCGTCGCCACGGATCGCGGTCTGCGCCTTCTGGCCACGGCCAATCGCGAGGATGCCTCGGTGCTGTTTTCCCCGCAGCTCGATCTCTCGCCAGGCCTGGCCTGGGTATTCGGTCAGGAAGGCGAGGGAGTCGATCCGGCGATTCTTTCGGCAGGCCGTGCAGTGGTGATCCCGCAGACGGCAGGTGTCGAGTCGCTCAATGTGGCGGCGGCTGCCGCCGTCTGCCTGTTCGAGGTCAGACGTCGCAGAATGGCCCGCTGAAGCCCAGCGATCCGGATTCAGTGATCCGAATTCAGCCACCCGAATTTAGCGATCCGAAATCAGCGATCCGAAATCAGCGGTCCGAAATCAGCGATCCAGGTTCAGCTTGGTCAGGATCGTGGTGGCGATCTCTTCGATGGATTTCGTGGTGGTGGACAACCAGGCGATGGATTCGCGCTTCATCAGGCGCTCGGCGCTGCTCACTTCCATGCGGCAGTTCTCCATCGACGCATATTTCGAACCGGGCCGCCGCTCGTTGCGGATCTGACTCAGTCGATCCGGGTCGATGGTGAGCCCGAAGAGCTTGGTCTTGAACGGCTGGATGGTGGAGGGCAGTTCATCGCGCTCGAAGTCTTCGGGAATCAGCGGGCAGTTGGCCACCTTCAGGCCGTGCTGCATGGCCAGGTACAGACTGGTGGGCGTCTTGCCGCTGCGCGAGACGCCAATCAGGATCACATCGGCATCGCGCAGGTTCTTGATCGACTGGCCATCATCATGGGCCAGGGAAAAATTGATCGCCTCGATGCGGCTCTTGTAGGCATCGGAATCGGTGGCGTGATGAAAGCGGCCGATGGTGTGGCTGGACTTCAATCCCAGTTCGCGCTCGAGCGGCTCGACAAAGGTCTGGAACATGGCCAGGTGCAGGGCCTCGACCTGCTTGATGCGCTCCAGGATGCGCGTATTCACCAGAGTGG
>CAYYDO010000085.1:0-8745 GCA_964470595.1 uncultured Burkholderiaceae bacterium
TATAAGCCGTGTAATCCGACACCCGCGCCGCCTGCTGCATGTTGTGAGTCACGATGGCTACGGTGTAGTCGGTCTTGAGTTCGTGAACGAGTTCCTCGACCTTGGCGGTGGAGATGGGGTCGAGAGCAGAGGTGGGTTCATCGAGAAGAATGACTGAAGGCTTGACAGCAACTGATCGTGCGATACAGAGGCGTTGCTGTTGACCGCCCGAGAGGGCCAGTCCACTCTGATTGAGCTTGTCCTTGACCTCGCCCCACAGAGCCGTTTTGGTCAAGGCCCACTCCACACGCGCGTCCATCTCGCCTTTGGAGAGCTTCTCGTAGAGTTTCACCCCGAACGCAATATTGTCGTAAATCGACATGGGAAAGGGCGTGGGCTTCTGGAACACCATGCCGATTCGTGCGCGCAGGAGATTCAGATCCTGCTTCGGATCAAGGATGTTCTGACCGTAGAAGTTGATCTCACCCTCGGCGCGCTGTCCCGGATACAGGCTGTACATGCGGTTAAGCGTACGCAACAAGGTGGACTTACCGCATCCGGATGGCCCGATGAAGGCTGTCACATGCCGCTCGGCGATATTGAGATTGATATCTTTCAGGCCCTGGAACTTGCCATAAAAAAAGTTGAGGCGGCGAATCTCGAGTGCTGTCTTGAAGTCGGTTTCCTGGGTTTCAGCCATGGTGTTTCTCGCAGTGTCCAAAGGGCAATCAATAAGAATGATGGCGGGCGACTCAGCGGGCAGAGCGTTCCCGGAAGAAGACCCGAGCCACGATATTGAGTACGAGAACCGCCAGCGTGATCAGAAGCGCACCCCCCCATGCCAGGCGAATCCAGTTGTCATAAGGGCTCATGGCGAACTGGAAAATCACGACCGGCAGGTTCGCCATTGGACCCGTCATGTCCATCGAAAAGAACTGGTTGTTCAGTGCAGTGAAAAGCAATGGCGCTGTCTCTCCGCTGATTCGTGCCACCGCCAGCAGCAGGCCAGTCACCACGCCGCTTTTGGCCGCCCGAAGCGTGACCATCGTGGCGACCTTCCACTGCGGTGCGCCAAGTGCAAACGCCGCCTCACGCAATGAGCCGGGGACGAGTCTCAACATGTTCTCGGTAGTCCGCAGAACCACGGGAATCGCAATCAGCGAGAGCGCGACCGTACCCGCCCAACCAGAAAACTGCTTTGTCTGCGCCACGATGATCGCGTAGACGAAAAGCCCCAGAACGATGGACGGAGCACTGAGCATGATGTCTGTAACAAACCGCGTGACCTCGGCGATCTTGCTGCGATCACCGTATTCCGCCAGGTAGACACCCGCAAGGATACCGATTGGTGTGCTGAAAAGCGTGGCGAACCCGACCAGCAGGAGACTTCCGACGATGGCATTTGCAAGACCCCCACCCTCGGAACCCGGCGCCGGCGTGGATTGAAAGAACATGTTCGTGTCGAGCGCGGCAAAGCCATTGACGAAGAGCACAGACAGAATCCACAGGAGCACGAAGAGCCCAAGCCCCATGGCAAGCATGGACAGGGTCAGACCGATCCGATTGGTTCTGACGCGACGACGGTAAAGTTTCTTATCCATGACTCCGGGCTCCGCTCATGTCTTGGCACCCTTGGCCCGCTCGGTACGAATGATCAGCACCTTTGCGGCGGCCAGCACGAGAAAGGTAATGACAAACAACAGGAAACCGAGCGCAAACAGGGTCGAGAGGTGGAAATCGTCAGCCTCTCCGAATTCGTTCGCAAGTGTGGATGCGATGGATGATCCAGGAGAAAACAGCGAGCCGCTCACGCGCTGGGAGTTGCCGATCACGAAGGTGACCGCCATGGTTTCTCCGAGCGCCCGACCGAGTCCGAGCATGATGCCGCCTATGACACCCTGCTGCGTGTACGGAAGCACAATGTGGCGGACAACCTCCCAGGTTGTACAGCCGACACCGTAGGCAGACTCGCGCAAGATCGGGGGAACAATCTCGAACACATCCCGCATGACTGCGGCGATGAACGGAAGGATCATGAATGCGAGCACGAGACCCGCCGCAAGGATGCCAATACCGTTCATGGCGCCGCCAAACAACGGACCAATGAGTGGCATCTGCCCCAGAGTGGACTGCAAAGCCGGTTGTCCGTACTCAGCAAACAGCGGCGCGAAAATGAAGAGACCGAACATGCCATAAATGATCGAGGGCACTGCCGCCAGCAACTCGACGGCCGTGCCAAGTGGCCGCCTGAGCCACACAGGACATGTCTCTGTGAGAAAGAGCGCTATGCCGAAGCTGAGTGGAACTGCAATGAGCAGAGCGATGGATGCGCTGGCCAGCGTACCGAAAATGGCAATGGCCGCGCCGAACTCCTCGTTGACGATATCCCACTCGACGCGCCAGATGAACTCGATACCGAACTTCTTGAATGCAGGCCAGGCCGATACGGCCAGGGAGACAAGAATGGCCACCAGGGCAATGAGCACCAGAAGAGAGAACCCCATGGTGATCTTGTGAAACAAGAAATCCTGGATTCTCTGAGTTCTTACAACCTGGAGACGGCGATTGTCCAGCAGACCACTGTCATCGTCGATGACGCTCATTCACATGCTCCCGCATCAAATGTCAGAACTTGCAGGGTGGCCCGAAAAACGGAAGAGGGAGGTGTGATGCTCACCCCCCTCTGGAGGACCAGAAAAACGAATGACAAACTACTTGGCGATCTGTGTCCAGACTTTTTCGCGAATGGCTCTGGTGAGCGAATCCGGGAGAGGCACGTAATCCAGTTCTTCCGCCAACGCCTTACCGTTCTTGAACGACCAGTCGAAGAACTTCAGCGCCTCCGCTGCTGCCGCCTTGTCTGTCGGGTTTTTGTACATCAGCACAAACGTGGCACCGGTAATCGGCCAGGCACTTCCACCACGCTGGTTGACCAGGGAGATGCCCATGCCCGGTACACTGAACCAATCGGCATTGGCTGCAGCAGCGGCAAAGGTCGTATCGTCTGCACTCACATACAGACCGTTGCGGTTCTCCAGGCTTGTGTAGGGAATCTTGTTCTTCTTGGCATAGGCGTACTCGACATACCCGATCGACCCCTTGACGCGAGACACATTGGCTGCCACACCCTCGTTGCCCTTGCCGCCGACGGACGAAGCCGCAGGCCACTTCACTGCAGCTGCCTTGCCCACTTTGGACGCCCACTCCTTGCTCACCTCGGAGAGATAATCCGTGAAGATGAATGTGGTCCCCGACCCGTCGGCACGGTGGACAACAGTGATCGCCATGTCCGGAAACTTCCTGGTGGGATTCAAGGCGGTAATCTTCGGGTCATTCCACTTGGTGATGGTGCCCATGAACATTTCAGCGAGAATCGGTCCGGTGAGACGCACGTCGCCCGGCTTGAACCCGTCAAGATTGAAAATGGGGACCACGCCGCCCAGGACTGTCGGAAACTGCACAAGACCGTCTTTCTCGAGATCGGCTCCGCTGAGAGGAGCGTCCGTACCGCCAAACGTGACCGTCTTGGCACGAATCTGACGGATACCGCCTGACGATCCGATCGACTGGTAATTCAAACCGACACCGGATACCTTCTTGTAAGCCTCTGCCCATTTGGCATAGATCGGGTACGGAAATGTTGCGCCTGCACCGGTGATGTCCGCTGCCTTGGCAATCGTGGAGAAACTCATGGCCGCTGCGGCCAGAATCAGGCATTTCTTGAAAAAAGTCATCGCTGCATCCTCTGGTTGACTGACTGCTCTGATGTTAAGAGGCGAATATTTCAGATTCATGACACCGCGCACCGGAAAAAATCTTGAAAAATCAATTGTTTACGTTCAAGTCAGACCAAAGTGACGGGCATACCTCGGATCAATGTGTGACAAATCAAGAAGCATCAGGAAATCGGCGGTGTTGAAGTCCGGATCCCAACTCGGCTCGCCGCAGACACGAGCACCGACCCGTAGATACCCACGCATCAAGGGCGGCGGTGAGCAGGTCGAATCCCGCTCGATTGCGCGCAATGGCAGTGGGTGCTTGGGATAGGCCTCCAGAATGGGATCGATCAGCGCTTCCTCGCGAAAGCGATCCCAAAGACTCGCCGCCTGCACGCCACCGTCGCGCATGCTGACGCTGGCACACCCAATCACATGTGTACATTTCTTCCAGCGCATATAGCGGGCAATCGCTGACCACAGCATCATGATGACCGCGCCATTTCGGTGGTCAGGGTGTACGCATGAGCGACCGAGCTCTGCGGCCCCGGGAAGCTGGCGTTGCAGACGGGACATGAAGAACTGATCCTGACTGTAGTAGCGCCCCAATCGGGCGGCTGACTGCGGAAGCAACACGCGATACGTTCCCACCACCTCGGAGGTTTGCTTGCAGCGCACAATGATGTGATCGCACATATCGTCGAACTCGTCCCGATCGAGTTCGATACTGCCCGATGCAAACGAGGCGCCATACTCCGCACTGAAGACATGGCGCCTCAATCGCTGCGCCTGTATGACCTCGTCAGCAGCCTCTGCAAGCGATACCCGATACCCGTCCGATTGCGGCATCGAAACAAGACCGTCCTCCGGTACCGAAATCCATGCAGGAAGGAATGCAGGAGTCTCGCGAGCGGCGGATGACGAGCGACGCGATGCATGCATCATGAAAACTCTCCTATCGTGTGAGTCGATGTTTCCACCGGGGGCTGCAGGGTGATGCGGTCACCGCGATGTGGCCAGTGGACGATGCGCAGCTCGCCGGTATTGGTCTCGACCAGCGCCGAGAGACTCTCGACCCAGTCGCCATCGTTGCAGTAGAGAATCCCGTCGATTTCGCGAATTTCAGGCTTGTGAATATGACCGCAGACCACGCCGTCATAGCCTCGCCGACGCGCCTCGAATGTCAGCGTCTCCTCGAAATCCGAGATGAACGAGACAGCATTCTTGACCCGATGCTTGAGATATTGCGACAGGGACCAGTAGGAAAATCCGAAGCGATGCCGCACCTGATTGACATGGTGGTTGAGCGTCAACACAAAGGTGTAGAGGCTATCGCCCAGATAGGCAAGCCATTTGGCATGGCGAATGACACCATCGAACAGATCGCCATGGGTCACCCAAAGATGACGGCCGTCGAGAAGTCGATGACTGGTCTCATCGACAATGCGAATGTCGCCGAGGCAAAGCCCGGCAAACTGTCTGATCACCTCATCGTGATTACCAGCGATGTAAACAACGTGTGTGCCCTTGCGCGACTTGCGCAGGATCTTCTGGACGACGTCGTTATGGCTCTGGCGCCAATACCAGCTCTTGCGTAATTGCCAGCCGTCGATGATGTCTCCGACGAGATACAGATATCTGGACTCGTTCCACCTCAGAAAGTCGAGAAGAAACTCAGCCTTGCAACCTGCCGTGCCGAGATGAACGTCGGATATCCATATCGCCCGGTAACGTGTCGGCTCGACACGATCGGGCTCGAGAGGCTCGTACGGCTTCATGGATGCCCAGCATGCCGCTCACAAGTGACGACGAGATGACGTCTGGATGAACCTTCGATGACAGACGTTCCGCCACTGTCGCAACGTCAGGCCGGGCCATATGGCTCAGGACGTGCACGTGCGCAAGACGTCTGCAATACTCTGAGCCGATTCTCTTGCCAGCGAGGCATCACGAGCCTCAACCATGACGCGCACCACCGGTTCGGTACCAGAGGGTCGAATCAGCAGACGGCCGTGTCGATCGAGGGATCTGCGAACTTCGTCGCAGACGCGTGCAACCGCTTCGGACTGCTGCCAGGCCTGTCGATCAGACACCGGAACATTGATCAGGGTCTGCGGAAAACTCTCCAGATCAGAAACGATCTCAGGCAGAGGCATACGCAATCGGATGGTGGCGGCAAGCACCTGCAGTGCACTCACAATGCCATCCCCTGTGGTGTGCTGATCGAGACAAAGGATATGGCCGGAAGCCTCTCCGCCAAGGAGCCAGCCGCTCTCCTTGAGCATCTCCAGAACGTATCGATCGCCCACCTTCGCCCGACGAAAATCGACATGCAGGCGGTCCATCGCCCGCTCGAACCCGAGATTGGTCATGAGTGTGCCCACGACGCCAGCGACGGCATCCACCCCCAGATGCTGTCGGCGATCCTTGACAATGGCATACAGCAACTGATCTCCATCGTAGACCTTGCCAGTGGCATCGACCATGATGAGCCGATCTCCGTCTCCGTCAAGAGCGATACCGATATCGGCCTTTTCACGAACCACCCGCTGCGCGAGCGATTGCGGATGCGTGGCACCGACACCATCGTTGATATTCAGACCGTTGGGCTCATTGCCGATGACGACGACGTCAGCACCCAGTTCGTGAAAGACATGGGGCGCCACCTGATAAGCCGCGCCATTGGCGCAATCGATCACCAGTCGCAACCCCCGCAGCGAAAGATGCGAGGGAAAGGTGTTCTTGCAGAACTCGACATACCGACCAGCGGCATCCTGCAGTCGACGTGCCCGGCCGAGCCCGGCCGATGTTTCGCATACCATCGACTGATCGAGAGCCTCCTCGATCTGCGCCTCGATCGCATCGGAGAGCTTCTCACCCCGGCCGTCAAAGAACTTGATACCGTTGTCGTCGAACGGATTGTGCGAGGCACTGATCACAATACCGGCCGACAGCCTCAAGGCCCGCGTGAGATATGCAACGGCGGGGGGCGGCCTCGGGCCGACCCGCACGACATCCACGCCGCCCGCGCCCCAACCCGACTCGAGGGCCCACCCCCGCCTGTATCCCCCGCTGCGGCCATGCCCAGACGCAAAACCCCCTCTGGGGTGATCGGTGGCTGTCCAACCTTGCCACGAATCCCATCGGTACCAAAATATTGTCGACGCATGTCAGGATTCTAAAGCCCGCCACACGCGGAGCGCGCCAGCAGTCTCCCGGACGTCGTGAACCCGCAGCATCTGTGCCCCGTGTGAAACTGCCCAGATCGCTGCAGCAAGGCTGCCAGAAAGACGCTGATCCGCCGGCGGGAGAGTGGCCGGGTTGGGAGCGCCGGCCCCACATGCCCCCATGAGGGCAGCAATCATGCTCTTGCGGGATACACCGACGAGAAGCGGCTGATGCCGGGCCAGACGACCCACAGCCCGCATCAGTTCCAGATTGTGCTCGAGTGTTTTTCCGAATCCAAAACCGGGATCGAGGAGAATCCGATCTTTCGATAGCCCGGCGGCTAAAAATGCATCCCGTTGGTCGAGAAGGAAAGTCTCCACTTCACTCACCACATCGTCATAACGGGGTTCCATCTGCATCGTGCGGGGATCGCCCTGCATGTGCATGACACACACACCACAGTTCGACGATGCGGCAATCTCGAATGAACGGGGGTCGCGAAAACCATTGACATCGTTGAGAAGATCGACACCAGCAGTGACGACACGCCCCATGACTTCCGGGCGTCGCGTATCGACAGAAATCGGGATTCCCGATTCAATCAGCCCCTCGATAACAGGCATGATCCGCCTCAGTTCCTCGTCGACACTGACAGGAGCGGATCCGGGTCTGGTGGATTCACCACCGATATCGAGAATGTCGGCGCCTTCCTCCCGCAACCTCAGGGCGTGATCGATGGCCGCACGCGTATCCGCGTAACGTCCACCGTCAGAAAAGGAGTCGGGGGTGATGTTGACCACCCCCATGATCAGGGGGCGGTCAAGGGGGAGCCGGAAGCGGCCGCAGACGAACTCGGGGGCGATGACCACTCCGCCGAGATACCCGCAGCGAGAATCCGTATCAGGCTGCGGCGGGCGCCGTCGGGGTCACGCCGGCGGGCCCTGTACCGGAACTGGGCGTATTGCCGGAGCCTGACTGTTTCGGTGGTCGGGGGGGACGACCCGCGACGATATCCTCGATCTGCTCGGCATCGATGGTCTCCCACTCGAGCAATGCATGGGCCATCGCGTGCATCTTGTCCTTGTTGTCCTCGATGATCTTTCTGGCAACCGCATACTGTTCATCGATGATGCGACGGATCTCGCTATCGACCTTCTGCATGGTGGATTCGGATACGTGGGTCGTCTTGGTGATGGAGCGACCGAGGAACACCTCGCCCTCATTTTCGGCGTACACCATGGGTCCGAGCATCTCGCTCATGCCATAGCGCGTGACCATGTCGCGAGCAAGGGCCGTAGCGCGGGCAAAATCGTTGGACGCACCGGTGGGCATCTGATTCATGAACACCTCTTCGGCGATCCGCCCGCCAAACAGGACCGAGATGGTATTGAGCATGCGGTCGCGATCCAGGCTGTAGCGATCGCCTTCGGGCAATTGCATGGTGACACCGAGTGCACGCCCGCGGGGAATGATGGTGACCTTGTGGACGGGATCGGTCTTGGGAAGCATCCTGGCGACCAGCGCGTGGCCGGACTCGTGATAAGCGGTGTTCTTGCGCTCTTCCTCCGGCATGACGATGGACTTGCGCTCGGCGCCCATCATGATCTTGTCCTTGGCCTTTTCGAAGTCGGACATCTCGACAACGCGACCATTGCGGCGAGCGGCAAACAAGGCCGCTTCGTTGACCAGATTGGCCAGATCGGCTCCCGAGAAGCCCGGTGTACCCCGCGCAAGGATATCGGCCCGCACATCTGATGCGATGGGCACCTTGCGCATGTGCACATTCAGAATCTGCTCACGACCACGCACATCGGGAAGGCTGACGACCACCTGACGATCGAAACGACCAGGCCGCAACAGGGCGGGATCGAGCACATCGGGC
>CAYYDO010000086.1:0-1524 GCA_964470595.1 uncultured Burkholderiaceae bacterium
GAGGAATGACGACTGGAGATTGACCGTGATCAGCATCGCGAGCCATATCGGATCGACCCCCTGTGCCAGCAGGACGGGCAGGAACAGCGGCACCGCGATGTAGCTGATCTCGATCCACTCGATGAAGAAACCCAGAATGAAAATGATCAGCATCATGAACATGATGTCCGAGTTGACCCCGCCCGGCAGGAACTCGAACATTCGCGTGATCAGGTCCTCGCCGTGAAGCCCCCGAAACGCCAGAGCAAACACCTGCGCCATCATCAGGATGAACATCATCATGGCCGTGATCTTGGTGGTCTCGCGGGCCACATCCCGAAGTACGGTCCAGTTCAGGCGTCGGGAGAGCAATGTGATCAGGATCGATCCGAGTGCGCCCATGCAGGCCGCTTCCGTTGGTGCTGCAACTCCGGCGATGATCGATCCGAGTACTGCAACCACCAGCAGCACGGGTGGCACAGCCACCTTCCAGAACCGGTTGAAGAGTTCCCTGCGCGAGATCTCGTCGCGCTCTTCCTTGGGCATGGCGGGCATCAGATCCGGCCGGGCCCAGCCCAGCACCAGCAGGAATACGATGTAGACACCGGCCAGTAGAAGCCCCGGCCCCACAGCAGCTGCGAACAGTGTCCCCACGGACTGCTGCATGATGTCCGAAAGCAGAATCAGAATCAGGCTGGGAGGGATGATCTGGCCGAGCGTGCCCGAGGCGCAGATCGCACCACAGGCAATCGGTTTGTTGTAACCCCGGCGAATCAGGGTGGGCAGGGTCAGCAGACCGAGAGTGATCACGGTGGCACCGACGATTCCGGTGGTGGCACCCATCAGCACCCCGAACAGGATGATGCCGACTCCCATGCCACCAGGGGTGCTTCCGGCCAGATGCCCCATGACATCGAGCAGATCGTCGGCGAGACGCGACTTCTCGAGCATGACCCCCATGAATACGAACAGTGGTATCGCCAGCCATTGATAGCCGCTTACGACCCCAAAGAGTCGGGCTGGTATGAGGTTGAACAGGGTGGTACCAAAGCCAGCCGCGCCAAATATGAAGCCAACCGTCGCGATGCTGATGGCTACCGGGATACCCACCATGAGCATGGCGAAGAACGCCACGAGCATGAGGACTGCCAGCACTTCAAGACTTGGCATGGTGCCCCCCCGCGTTGTCGTCGTCCGATGTGATGAAGCACAATCGCAGCAGGGCCCCCAGCGCCTGCAGAAACAGCAGCCCGAATCCGAAGGGGAGCATCGCCTTGATCAGCCAGCGCATCGGGATGCCACCGGGGTCGGGTGACGTCTCCGCAATCGCATACGACTGCCCGACATACTTCCAGGACAGCAGAATCATCACCGCCGCAATGACGATGGTGAGGATGGCCGACGCGATATCGACGCGACGCTTCATTTGCGCGCTGTATCGGGAGTAGAAGATGTCAACGCGCACATTGTCGCCACGCAGCAGTGCGTAACTCATACCGAGCAGAATGAGGGCGGCGAGCAGATGCCACTCGAGTTCCTGCGCCC
>CAYYDO010000086.1:1534-8612 GCA_964470595.1 uncultured Burkholderiaceae bacterium
AGGCTGCCTGCCCGATGCGATCACTCAGCCATTCGATGCGCCGGACGGTGGTTTCGATTGCCTGTCTCATCTCGACGATTCCCGTCCAGCGGCTCAGCCACGCACCTTGGTGTGATAGGGAAGTTCGCTATATGTCGACCAGGAGTCGAACTTTGCCTTGAAGGCCATATAGGAGTCGTGAACTTTCCTGGTGAGCGGATCCTTCGCAATGTTCTCGGCAAGCACCTTGCGCGTTTCCTCGCGAAGCGCCTTGATCACCGGATCAGGCAGGGGGCGGGCGACCACCTTCTGATTCTTGATCAGATCCTCCATGGCTTCCGCATTGTTGCGCTGACACCAACCCTCACTGATCACATTGCATGCGGCACAGGCGTTTTCAACGATGCTCTGCAGGTCTTTGGGAAGTTTCGCCCAGGCAGCCTTGTTGATCAGCAATTCGGACACGGTTGCAGTCTCGTGCCAGCCTGTCGTGTAGTAAAACTTGGCGGCCTTGTGCAGGCCCAGGCGGCGGTCCTGGAACGGGCCGACGAACTCGGCAGCATCGATCACGCCGCGCTCGAGTGCCGGGAAGATTTCACCGCCCGGCAGCACCTTCACATCGACACCGAGGTTGGCGTAGACCTTGCCGGCAAGGCCGGGAATACGCATCTTCAGACCTTCCAGATCCTTGACCGTCTTGATTTCCTTCTTGAACCATCCGGTCATCTGAACGCCGGTATTGCCGCAGGGGAAGGCCACCATGCCAAAGGGATCATAGACTTCATGCCACAGGGCAATGCCGCCGCCGTCGTAGAGCCACCCGTTCATTCCCTGGAAATTCAGGCCGAAGGGCACTGCCGTGAAGTACTGCGCAGCGAATGTCTTGCCTGTCCAGAAATAGCTGTTGGCATGGTTCATTTCGACAGTTCCTGCGCGGACGGCATCGAACCCCTCGAATGCCGGAACGAGTTCGCCGGCTCCGAACACCTGAATGCGCAGCCGCCCTCCCGACATCTCGTTGATGCGGCGTGCGAGATCGGTGGCGCTTCCCGGCCCCTCCATGTAGAACGGCGAGCCCTTCGGATAGGCGCTCGTCATCTTCCAGTTGAAGGTCTGCTGCGCCCGGGCGATCATGGGAAATCCGAGTGTTGAGGCGCCAGCGACACCTGCTGCGGCACTTCCTGCGAGTAGCTTTCTGCGGTTCGATTGCATGCTGTGCTCCGTTGAGAGAGGTGTGGAGGAGAGAGAGGAATCAACGGTGTCTGTCAGCAACAAGCGTGCCAGTGTCCAATGCCCGTTTGCGATACACGATGTGGCGCACGTATGCCGTATGCGAGCCGCAATCGGATGCCACCAGAGCCCGGAATCGGGCATCCGTGCACGGTCAGGGTTCGCTGCGCTCTACCTTAGTGCACACATGGACAGCCTGCCCGTGCCAGGCTGTCAGATCGTCGAGCGTGATCCCGCGATCCGACGATGCCGCTTGCGGAGCGGGCTGCCAGCCGTCTCGCGAGTGCAGTCCTGGTCCGATGGCCAGCACATTGCCGAAGTTCTCCTCGGAGAAATACACGCTACGGGTCACGATCACGGGCACTCGCGCGGCCTGTGCAGCGGTCACGCCAGCAGGGGAGTCCTCAATTGCCAGGGTGCTGCCGGCGGGCAGCGACAACTGCGAGAGTGCCTTGATATACGCCTCGGGATGCGGCTTCTTGTGATCGACATCCTCGCCGCAGATGGTGATTTCGAATTCTGGCAGTGCGGTTGCGCATGGTGCGTGACGCAGGAGTGCGAGGAGATTGTCGCGACTGGTGGTGGTGACCACAGCAAGTCGCATTCCGCGCTCTGCGGCAGCCACGAGTATTTCCTCTACACCGGGGCGCAATGCGATGGCACCAATGGCAAGCCGCCGTGCGTAGGCAGCGTTCTTTCTCCGGTGCAACTCGGCGGCCAGAGTCTCTCGCCCGGTTGGCGAGGTGGGTGCGTCTGCATGATGGTCGAGATCGGCCAGGATGCGCTCGCGACCGCCGGTCACGCGCAACAACTGCCCATATCGGGTCTCATCCCATTGCCATGACAGCCCCATCGAGGCGAAGGCCTCGTTGAAGGCGAGCCGGTGACCGTCGCGCTCGGTCTCGGCCAGTGTCCCGTCCACATCCCACAGCAGGGCTGCTAGCAACTGTCGGATTCCCCGAGAACATGGTCGGCCACCTCCGGCAGGGACTGGAAGATGCGATCGGGTTCGGACTCCTCAATGGGTGCCCCCGCGTTGTAGCCCCAGGGAACCGCCCAGGCCAGCGCACCTGCATTGCGCGCTGCCTGCACATCGACTGACGAGTCACCGACATGGGCGAGTTGCGTGGTCGGGATACCGAGGGTCGTTGCCGCATGTTGCAGCACGCTGGCGTGGGGTTTTCTGTGCGGGAGGGTGTCGCCGCCAATCACCAGGTGGAACGCGTCGTCCATTCCGTGGTGACGCAGCAGGGCATGGGTAAGTCGTGATTCCTTGTTGGTGACACAGGCGATGCGTACACCGGCACCGCGCAGTCGCGCGAGTGTCTCGCGTGCACCGGGGTAGGGGAGACCGAGCGTGCCGGTCGTCGCGATGTAGTGTTGCTCGAAGCGGGGAAGCACCGCCTCGAGGGGCAATGATGCATTGAGGCGCGCCAGCAATTGACGCAGCAGGGCATGTGCGCCGTGTCCGATCAACAGCGTCAGTTCGTGGACAGGCTGACGGGGGAGTCCGATCTCCTCGATCGCTCGATTGGCCGCTTCGGCAATTTCACCTGCGGTATCGACGAGTGTCCCATCGAGATCAAAACAGACGAGTGCGACGGGATTGGTCATTACAGCAATCCCAGAGCGCGCTGCCGCCTCTCCATCATGCGCCAGATGAAAGGCGTGAAGATGAGTTGCATGGCAAGTTCCATCTTCCCGCCAGGAACAACGATGGTGTTGGCCCGGCTCATCCAGGAGTTGTTGATCATGTTGAGCAGGTAGGGGAAGTCGATCCCCTTGGGGTTCCTGAAGCGGATGACGCAGATACTCTCGTCCGCGCTGGGGATATCGCGACTGATGAAGGGATTGCTGGTGTCGACAACTGGAACACGCTGGAAGTTGACGTGCGTGTGCGAGAACTGCGGCACGATGTAATGAATGTAATCGGGCATGCGGCGAAGGATAGTGTCGGTGACCGCCTCGGTGCTGTAGCCACGCACGTGTTTGTCGCGCCACAATTTCTGTATCCACTCCAGGTTGATGACCGGGACTACGCCGACCAGAAGGTCCGGGTATCGGGCAATGTCGATATCGCTGGTTCGGACTGCACCGTGCAGCCCTTCGTAGAAAAGCATGTCGGTATCTTCGGGAAGATCCTCCCATGCGGTGAAGGTGCCCGGCTCTTGCTGGTATGGCGCCGCCTCGACCGGATCGTGCAAATACTTCCGACGCTGGCCCCTACCCGTTTCGCTGTAATTCCGGAACAGATTCTCCAGATCCGGAAACAGATTGTTCTCCGGACCGAAGTGGCTGAAATGCGTGTTGCCGTTTTTCTCGGCATCGGCGAGTCGGGTACGCATCTCCTTGCGGTCATAGCGATGGAAGCTGTCCCCCTCGATGATGGCTGCCTTGACCCCCTCTCGACGAAAGATGTTCTCGAAGGTGCGGGTGATGCTGCTGGTGCCGGCCCCGCTGGAGCCGGTGATGGCGATGATGGGATGCTTGTGCGACATGGCAGGCTCGCAAAAAAGAGGATTCAGTCTCTGAAAAGACTACGGGGTGCGAAGAGCGGAGCGGGAGTCGGGTGTTCCGCTGGCTCGCTGTGATAGCGCTCGATACGCTCGACCTCGGCAGCGCTTCCGAACACCAGGCTGATCCGCTGATGCAGCGCGGTCGGGTTCACACTCAACATTGGCTGGCGTCCGGTACTGCAACGACCGCCCGCCTGTTCGATCAGCATGCCGACGGGGTTGGCTTCATACAGCAGGCGCAGGCGTCCGGGTTTGGCTGGATCCTTGGTGTCGCGCGGATACAGGAACACGCCACCGCGCATCAGGATGCGATGTGCCTCGGCCACCATGCTGGCAATCCAGCGCATATTGAAATCCTTGCCGCGCGGACCGGTTTTACCGGCCAGGCACTCATCGACATAGCGCTTGACGGGAGGTTCCCAGAAGCGGGAGTTGCTGGTGTTGATGGCGAATTCCTGTGTGTCCCGAGGTATGCGGATATTCTCGTGTGTGAGCACGAATTCCCCAAGGTTTGGATTCAGGGTGAAGCCCGCGACGCCATTGCCGACTGTCAGCACCAGCATGGTGGCCGGACCGTAGAGCGCGTAGCCAGCGGCGATCTGTGCGGTACCGGGCTGCAGAAAGTCAGCCTCGCAGACATCACGACCCGAATCGATGACATCCTGAGGCGCGCGCAGAATGCTGAAGATGCTGCCGATGCTGACATTGACATCGATATTGCTCGAACCGTCCAGCGGATCGAAGACCAGCAGATACTTGCCGCGTTGATAACTGCTGGGAATCTGCAGCGGTGCTTCCATTTCCTCGGACACCATGCCAGCAAGGTGGCCATTCCACTCGTTCATCCGGATAAAGATGTCGTTGGAGAGGACATCGAGGGGCTTTTGTATCTCGCCCTGGACATTCATGTCGCCACCCTGGTGCAGGCCGCCCGAAGCGGCGTCTCCAAGAGCACCCATGGCGACGATGCGCGCAATCGACTTGCAGGCCAGCGATACATCGAGCAGCAAGGCATTGAGTTCTCCCTTGGCATGCGGAAAGCGTCTGCGCTGCTCGATCAGGTAGCGCGTGAGTGTCCAGCGTCCGGTCAGTGGCATGGAGCGTCCTTGGTGTTCATCGGTTCAGGGTGGATTCGCAGAGAACACGCGGCTGGCCCGTACATCGGCCTCGGCGAGAGTGGTCAGATCCTCCCGCTCCAGCACCCGGTCGCGATCAACGAAAAGACGGCTGGCCTGGCGCAGACGCATACGATCGAGGGCGTTACGCACGCTGCGCGCATTGGCAAAGTGCGGCTGTGCGATTCGCTTGCACAGATACTCGTCGAATGCCTCGCGAGCGCCTGGCCCGAAGCGGTAGTTCATGGTGTCGAGCATCTGGTCAGCGATGGACTGCAGCTCGCTGTGGCTGTAGTCGGGGAAGTCCAGATGATGGGCGATGCGACTGCTCATTCCCGGATTGCTCTGAAAGAATGTGTCCATCCGGTTCTTGTAGCCCGCCAGAATCACCACAAGGTCGTCGCGCTGGTTTTCCATCACCTGCAGCAGGATCTCGATGGCTTCCTGACCGTAGTCGCGTTCATTCTCGGGCCTGTAGAGGTAATAGGCCTCGTCGATGAAGAGTACACCCCCCATCGCCTTTTTCAGTACTTCCTTTGTCTTCGGCGCGGTGTGTCCGATGTACTGGCCCACGAGATCGTCACGGGTCACCGCCACGAGATGGCCTTTTCGGACATAGCCCAGCCGATGAAGGATCTGCGCCATGCGCATGGCGACGGTGGTTTTGCCGGTTCCCGGGTTGCCGGTAAAGCTCATGTGCAGACTTGGGGTCTGCGCCTGGAGGCCATGCGTCAGTCGCAGCCTGTCGACCACCAGCAGCGCCGCGATGTCGCGTATGCGCTGTTTGACGGGCAGCAGCCCGACCAGATCCCGGTCGAGCTCGTCCATCACGGCCTCGATCTGACTCGAGGCCAGCACCTCGCCGATCGTCTGCGGTGCGGGTTGATCCATCAGTAGCGCTGTGTTTCGGGCTTGTCGGTCGCGTAGCTATGCACGGTATAGCGCAAATTCCGTCCGTCTGCCTCCTGGCGAACGATCCCGAACCCGGGCTCGTCAGCAGGCCGGTTCACGATGAAGCTCATCGCAATGCTCTCGATACCGCGCGTGCTGTCAAAGGCCATCAGACGGATATAGTGATGTGGAAAGGTCTTGCGGCAACTGTTCAATTCCATCAGCACACCGGCGGCGTCACGAAGGTCGAACATCGGCATGCCGAACATCTCCCAATAGGTATTGCGTGGGTGGGGATCATCGGTGTATTCCACACTCCAGGCATAGCCGCGCGCAAGGCCGTAGTCGACTTGCGCGGTGATTTCCTCGTCTGTGAGATCGGGGAGAAAGCTGAATTGCCCCTGGGTCAGTCGGTGTGTCGGGTTGGTCATCATGGTGCTGGTCTCCGGAGACTGGGTTCAGGCCACCGACGGTGTCACCGCGTAGTCGCTGGTGTCCGTCGATGTGTAGTTGAAGGTGATGTCGCCCCAGGTATCGAGTGCCTGCTTGAGCGGGGTACAGAACTGCGCGGCTTTGCGCAGAATGTCCGGACCCTCGTTGAGGATGTCCTTGCCCTCGTTTCGGGCTTTGACCATGGCCTCCAGGGCCACACGGTTGGCGACGCCACCGGCCTGGATACCCGCCGGGTGACCAATCGTTCCGCCACCGAACTGCAGGACGACATCGTCACCGAACAGGTGCAGCAACTGATGCATCTGCCCGGCGTGGATGCCGCCACTGGCCACTGGCATCACCTTTTTCAGATCACACCAGTCCTGATCGAAGTACAGGCCACGCGGCAGGTCGGTTCTGGTGTAGGCATCGCGGCAAACGTTGTAGTAGCCCTGGACCGTCATCGGATCGCCTTCGAGCTTGCCCACCGCCGTGCCCGTATGCATGTGATCGACACCTGCCAGTCGAAGCCACTTGGCGATGACACGAAAGCTCACGCCATGATTCTTCTGGCGCGTGTAGGTGCCATGGCCTGCACGATGCAGGTGCAGAATCATGTCGTTTCGGCGACACCATTCGCCCAGGGATTGAATGCAGGGCCAGCCAACGATCAGATCGATCATGATGATCACGCTGCCCAGGCTTTTGGCGAATTCTGCGCGCTCGTAGATCGCCTCCATGGTCCCGGCAGTGACATTCAGATAACTGCCCTTGACCTCACCTGTCATGGCACTGGCCTTGTTGACACCCTCCATCACGTACAGGAATCGGTCGCGCCAGTGCATGAACGGCTGTGAGTTGATGTTCTCATCGTCCTTCATGAAATCGAGACCGCCCTTCAGCCCCTCGTAGATC
>CAYYDO010000087.1:0-8545 GCA_964470595.1 uncultured Burkholderiaceae bacterium
CACAGGTGCGACCCAACTCGCTGACCACCTGCCAGGTGCCAGTCGCGTCGTTCCATAACACCCGGTAACACCTGTTCATGGAGGTCGGGAATCCTACTGTTGGGTGGGTAGCACCCGCCCGCTAAAAACCGCGAGGCGCCACCTTTCGGCGGACAAACCTCGTATGAATGCATGAATTATGTGGGGTTTCATTTCAGATATTACTACTAACGGTTGAACACAAACTCCACCCTTGGTGTGTAATGAACATGAGAAATATATTTATTCAAGAGATATCTCATGGGAAGACCCAACGACGTCAAGGACGAGTTCGCGCGCCTGCTGAAGGAGGGCCTGCTGGGGCATTTCGGCAAGATGCCGGCCGTGGCCGTGGTGACGCGTGAATTCAACCTGCGGGCGCACGGTGTGGAACCCGTGACACAGGAGTCGGTCCGCCGCTGGCTCAAGGGTATCTCCATGCCGGAAGAGCGCAAGTTGCGCATCCTGGCCACCTGGCTGAAACTCGATCTTTCCCGCTGCTTTGGCGGTGCACTCAATGGCAATGGCGGTGCGGATCAGACTGTCCGCAATGGTGCACAGGACGGCGCAGGCAACCACCGGGCAGACAGCAGTACAGACTCCCGTCTGCTGCATCTGATCTCGACCCTGCCGCCGACTGAAAAACAGATGCTCGAACAGTTGGCCGAAACCCTGGCACAGGCGGGAAGAACCCGCAGAAAACCTGTTTAGCTGAAATTTGGTAGCGGGGACAGGATTTGAACCTGTGACCTTCGGGTTATGAGCCCGACGAGCTGCCAGACTGCTCCACCCCGCGTCGGAGAGATAATCATTGTATATGAAATTCTGTCCCGACTGCGGCGCACCAAACGATGTGCGCATTCCCGATGGCGATACGCGACTGCGGGCGGTCTGTTCCCGATGCGCCAACATCCACTACATCAACCCCAAACTCGTTCTGGGCACCATCCCCGTCTGGGAAGACCAGGTGCTGCTGTGTCGCCGTGCGATCGAGCCGCGCTATGGCCTGTGGACACTGCCCGCAGGCTTCATGGAGATCAATGAATCCACCGCAGATGGCGCCATGCGCGAAACCCTTGAAGAGGCCGGTGCGCGGGTAAGCCTGGGCCCGCTCTTTTCCATGTTCGATATCCCGCATGTCAATCAGGTGCATGTGTTCTATCTCGCGCGACTCGAAAACCTGGATTTCGCTGCGGGTCAGGAGAGCCTGGAGGTGCGCCTCTTCCGCGAAGAGGAAATCCCCTGGGAAAAAATCGCCTTTCGCACCATCACCGCCACGCTGCGGTTCTACTTCCACGACCGACGACAGGGCGAAATGTCGGTGCACACCGGCGATATCCGGGAGATCGAACTGCCGCATGAACCGCAAACTGCCCTGGATCGGCCCTCATGATCCGCTGCCACCCACCGACCAGGCCCTGACCGAGGACGAAGGCGCCAACGGTCTGCTGGCCGCCGGCACCGACATCAGCCCGCAACGCCTGATCGAGGCGTACGGGCGCGGCATCTTCCCCTGGTTCTCCCAGGGCGAGCCGGTGCTGTGGTGGTCGCCGGCGCCGCGCATGGTGCTGATGCTCGACGAATTCAGGCTCTCGAAATCATTGCGCAAGACCCTGCGATCGGCGCTCGAGAACACCGATATTACGGTCGCCTGCGATACGGACTTCCCCACCATCATGGCCGCCTGCGCCGAGCCCCGGCCCGGGCAGGCCGGCACATGGATCAGTCCCGTGATGATCAGCGCCTACAGCGCGCTGCACGCCATGGGTCTGGCCCACAGCATCGAGGTGCGACGCGCAGGCAGGCTGATCGGCGGACTCTACTGCATGAGCATGGGCAGGATGGTGTACGGCGAATCGATGTTCACCCGCGAGCCGGATGCCTCGAAGATCGCCCTGGCAACCCTGGTCGCATGGTTGAAATCACACGGGGCGCAGATGATAGACTGCCAACAGCGAACGGAACATCTCGTGTCGCTGGGGGGAAGAGAGATCGAGCGGTCCCGGTTTGAAGAAAGCATTCGGCAGTTGCAGGAATCACCCGCACTGCCCTGGCAGGCATCACCGCCCGCCAAGCACGACCTGCAGTTCTGGTGCACCAACCCTTCCCGCAGCGAATAGACCATGGCGCATCTCAAGGATCTGCCGGTTGTCTCGCTCCAGTTCTACGTCACCGCACCCTATCCTTGCAGTTATCTGCCGAGTCGCAAGGCGCGATCGCAGGTGGCCACGCCCAATCATCTGATCAACGCTCAGGTCTACAGCGATCTGGTACAGATCGGCTTTCGACGCAGCGGTGTATTCGCCTATCGCCCTTATTGCGATGGTTGCCGCGCATGCGTGCCCCTGCGTATCCCCGTCGCGCGCTTTGCCAGCAACCGCTCGCAGCGACGTACCTGGCAACGGAACTCTGATCTGCTCACCCGCGAGACGGGCCTGCGCTTCGACGACGAGCACTACAACCTGTATCAGGAGTACCAGTCGCTGCGCCATGCCGGCGGCGGCATGGACCACGACAGCCGCGAACAGTATGCGCAATTCCTTCTGCAAAGCAGGGTCGACTCACGACTGATCGAGTTCCGCAGCACGGCCGGCGAGCTGAAGATGGTGTCGATCATCGACGTGCTGGCAGACGGGCTCTCCTCGGTGTACACCTTTTATGACCCGCGCGACACCCGCCGAGGCCTGGGCACCTACGGTGTGCTGTGGCAGATCGAGGAGTGCCGCAAACGCAAACTCGCCCACCTCTATCTGGGGTACTGGATCGCAGAGAGTGCCAAGATGGCCTACAAGTCGTCGTTCAGGCCCGCAGAGACACTCGACAACGGCATCTGGGTGGAACAGCCGGCCCGCAGCAGCCGTTGAATCCCGTCGCCGGATGAATCTCTTCTCCAGCTTTCCGCTGCTGCGTCCCATGCTGTTTTCGATGGACGCGGAAAATGCACACGAGTTCATGTTCAACTCGCTGGAGGCAAGCCGCAGATTCGGTCTGCTGCCCCCGTCGCGACCCTTGCCGGGCAGAGCCGTCACCATCGCCGGGCTGCAGTTCCCCAATCCCGTGGGGCTTGCCGCCGGTCTGGACAAGAACGCAGCCCACCTGGATGCCCTGGGCTCATTCGGCTTCGGATTCATCGAGGTGGGCACGGTCACGCCCCGCCCGCAACCGGGCAATCCGCGCCCGCGCATCTTTCGCCTGGAGCAGCATCAGGCGGTGATCAACCGGCTGGGCTTCAACAATCTGGGACTCGCCAGTTTCCTGCGCAACGTCCAGAACTCGCAATGGGCGCGAGACAAGCGTGGTGTGCTGGGCCTGAATATTGGCAAGAACGCGGATACACCGATCGAACGGGCAAAAGACGACTACCTCACCTGCCTGGAGGGGGTCTACCCCTGGGCCGATTACGTCACGGTGAACATTTCCTCGCCGAATACGCGCAACCTGCGCGATCTCCAGCAGGACGCCCTGCTCGATGATCTGCTGGGTGCATTGAAAGATGCGCAGGCACGACTCGCACAGCGACACTCACGCCGGGTACCGATGTTCCTCAAGATCGCCCCCGACCTGGACACAAGCCAGATCGAAGCGATTGCCGGTGCCTTGCAACGTCACGCATTCGATGGCGTGATCGCCACCAACACGACACTGGCCCGGGAGGCGATTGCCGACCATCCCCTGGCTGGTCAGCAGGGAGGGCTCTCGGGTGCTCCGCTGCTGGTGCCCGCCAATCGCATCGTGCAGTCCCTGCGCACGGCACTCGGGCCCGAATTCCCGATCATCGGCGTGGGGGGCGTGATGAGCGGGTCGGACGCCCGCTCGAAAATCGCGGCAGGCGCCAACCTGATACAGCTCTACACCGGCCTGATCTATCGCGGACCGGAGCTCGTCGCCGAATCGGTGCGCGCAACCGCCTGAGCAGGGCCTGCCGCCATGCGGTCGGCATACAGCTCGCGGAAGGTCTTGCTGGCCGGTGTGGCCAGATCGCGAAAGTCGGTCCAGCCCTTGGCACCCCGCAGGTGGGAGACACGGCCATTGCGCCGCCCCAGACCGCGCAGCACCCGGTTGGCGATGCTGGTGCACAAGGCATACAACTGCGGACGAACCGCCACAAAGCCCCACACCGCCATGGCGATGCGCTCGGCGGCTGGCCGCAGATGACGATCAAACTGACGCTCGCGCAGTTTGCGCAGCAGATCGGGCAGAGGAATACCCACCGGGCACACCACATGGCATTCGCCGCACATCGTGGCCGCCTGGGGCAGGTCGAGCGCGTTCTCCAGGCCGACATAGTTGGGCGTGAGCACCGATCCCATGGGACCGGGATACACCCAGCCATAGGCATGGCCGCCAATCTTCTGATACACCGGGCAGTGATTCATGCAGGCGCCGCAGCGGATGCAACGAAGCATCTCCTGAAACTCGCTGCCCAGCAGACTGGAGCGGCCACCATCAACCAGCACCACATACATGTGCTCGGGTCCGTCCGGCTCGCCCTCGGCACGCACACCGGTGAGCAGGGAAATGTAATTCGACACCGACTGCCCGGTCGCGCTGCGGGTCAGCAGTCGGATCATGGTGGCGAAGTCCTCGAAAGTCGGCAGGATCTTCTCGATGCCGGTGACGGCCACATGCACCCTGGGCATGACGGTGCACATGCCCTCATTGCCCTCGTTGGTGACGATGCCCACGGATCCGGTTTCAGCAATGAGAAAGTTGCCACCGGTCACACCCATATCGGAGCTCAGAAACTTGGGCCGAAGGGTCTCACGCGCCTCGCGGGTGAGCTGCGGGATGTCTGTGAGTCGGGGCTTGCCGTGGACCTTGGCAAAGAGATCGGAAATCTCTTCCTTGTCCTTGTGGATCACCGGCGCGATGATGTGGCTGGGCGCCTCGTTGTTGTTGATCTGCAGGATGTATTCCCCCAGATCGGTCTCGATCGATTCGACCCCCGCGCGCTCGAGCGCGGCGTTCAGGGCCATTTCCTCCGAGACCATCGATTTGGATTTGGTCACGCGCTTGACATCGTGCTTTTTGGCAATCGCCACCACCAGCTCGGAGGCCTGGGCGGGTGTCTCGGCAAACAGCACCGTGGTGCCGCGCGCACGCGCGTTTTCCTCGAACATTTCAATCCAGATGTCGAGCCGATCGAGCACGCGATTGCGCCGCTCGATGGCCGCCTGACGGGTGGCCGGAAAATCGATCTCCTGCATGGTCGCCGCCCGGGCGGTGACAAACTTTTCCGCAAGCTTCTTCAGGTTCTGCTGAAGGCGCGGATCGGCCAGTTTCTGACCGGCTCGCGCCTGAAAATGCATCGACTGGACACGCATCTCGACAACCCCCTGTGAGTGACCGGATCAGCTCTTGGGCGCGGCAACGTCGCCGGCCAGCACCTGCGCCACATGCAGCACCTGGGTGCGCTCATCGCCGAGACGGCGCAGACGCCCCTCGATGTTGAGCATGCAGCCCAGATCGCCAAGCACCACCGCCTGAGCGCCAGTGGCCTGAATGTTGTGCACCTTCTCATCGACGATGGCCGCCGAAATATTGCCGTACTTCAATGCGAAGGTGCCGCCAAAGCCGCAGCAGCTTCGGCAGTCTTTCATTTCCTTGACCGAAAGACCGGGGATCTGCGCAAGCAGACTTCGCGGCTGCTCGCTGACACCGAGTTCACGCAGACCGCTGCAGCTGTCGTGATAGGTGACCGTGCCCTCGAGACGACCCGGCACATCCTGGATGTTGAGCACGCGCACCAGAAAATCGGTGAGCTCATGGATGCGCGGGGCCAGATCGGCCATGCGCCGCTTGATCTCCGGGTCGTTGGAAAACAGGTCGAAGTAGTGCACATTGATCATGCCCGCGCATGATCCGGATGGAATCACGACGTAATCGAAGCCCTCGAGCTGATCGAGCACCCGCTGCGCCAGCTGATGGGCCGTGCGCCTGTCGCCCGCGTTGTAGGCTGGCTGGCCACAGCAGGTCTGATCGGGCGGCACGATCACCTCGCAGCCGCCATGCTCCAGAAGCTTGAGCGCCGAAAAGGCGATCTCCGGACGCATCATGTCCACCAGGCAGGTCACAAACAGGGCGACACGTGGCGATTGATTCATCGGCGGCTTCCATGCAATAAAATGACATTTTGCCACTTGATATCGGGCGCATGAGAGACCCGTCGCCAAACACACAGAAAAAGCCGGGGCAGTTGGCCGATGCGCCGTCGCGCGCGCTCGCGGCACCGCCGGTCAAGCCGCCCAAACTGGCGATCCAGGTGATCGAGCGCATGATGACCCTGCTCGATGCCCTCGCGAAGCGCTCCGAGCCGGTCTCGCTCAAGGAGTTGTCGCAATCCAGCGGTCTGCATCCATCCACCGCCCACCGCATTCTCAACGACCTGGTGCTGGCGCGGGTGGTCGACCGCACCGAGCCCGGCACCTACCAGCTGGGGATGCGTCTCCTGGAGATGGGCAATCTGGTCAAGGCCAGACTCAATGTACGCGATGCCGCTGCCGGTCCCATGCGCGAGCTGCACAGGCTCACCGGCGAGACGATCAACCTGTCGGTGCGTCAGGGCGACGAGATCGTCTATGTCGAGCGCACGGTCAGCGAACGCTCCGGCATGCAGGTGGTTCGTGCCATCGGAGGCCGTGCGCCACTGCACCTCACATCCACCGGCAAGCTGTTTCTCGCGCACGACGACACCCGCGCGGTCAGGTCATACGGCATGCGCACCGGGCTGGCGGGCCATACGGCCAACAGCATCACCGATCTGGCACGCCTGGAGCACGAACTGGAAGATGTCCGCAAACGCGGCTATGCGCGCGACAACGAGGAACTCGAGTTGGGGGTGCGCTGTATTGCTGCGGGCATCTACGACGATGCGGGCACCCTGGTCGCAGGGTTGTCGATCTCTGCGCCGGCCGACCGCGCCAATGACGGCTGGCTGCAGGCGCTCAACGACACGGCCAAGGCCATTTCCGCGGCCCTCGGGCACGATCGGGAAAAATCGAAGTAATCAGGAACGGACCGGGGTCGGCTCGCGATCCCGATCGCCCGACAGCCAACGGCGAATGCGTTCGGCATCGGAGATGCGCTTGGCGCTGCCCTCGGCATCCAGCATCACGATGATCACATCCTGGTCATCGATGCTCGCCTGCATGACCAGACACTTGCCGGCATCGCGAATGAAACCGGTCTTGGAGAGGCCCAGATCCCAGTTGTCATTGCGGGTCAGCGCGTTGGTGTTGCGGAACTGCTGCTCGCGGCCACCCACCCGCACGATGGCCTCGCGGGCCGTGGAGTACTCGCGGATCAGCGGGAACTCGTGAGCCGCCTTGACCAATCGGGACAAATCCCGGGGCGAGGCCACATTGGCGCTGCTCAGGCCCGTCGGCTCGACAAACCGGCTGGTCGCCATGCCAAGGGACTGGGCCTTTTCATTCATGGCATTGACGAAGACATCCATGCCACCCGGGAAGGTGCGCCCCAGTGCGTGCGCCGCACGATTCTCGGAGGACATCAGCGCCAGATGAAGCAGTTCGGCGCGGCTGAACCGGGCACCCACACGCAGGCGGGAGCTGGTGTATTTCTCGAGATTGGTGTCATCGGCAGTGATGGTGATGACCTCGGAGAGCGGCAACCCCGCATCGAGGATCACCATGGCCGTCATGACCTTGGTGATCGAGGCAATCGGGAGTGCGGCATCCGGATTTTTCTCGAGGAGAATTTCGCCGGTCTTCTGATCCACCACCATGACGGCGCTGGAATTCAGGGTGATCTCGCTCAGTTGCGAGCGCAACCCGAGACGGGTGCCCATCGAGTTGTAGCCGGGTTCCGCGCGTACCGAGGCCTTGCGCGACCCCGCGGCATTGGCCTGGCGCCCTGCCGACGATGGACGCTTCTGGCTGGTTTTGGCCTGGGCATTTCGCGGTGGCGACGAACGGGCTGCGGACTGGGCACGATTGGACTGCGCGCTGCCGGCCTGGGCAGGTTTGCCCTGAGCGGGTTTGGCCTGAGAGGATTTGGGCTGGGAAGACTTGGCCGGGGTACCCGGCTGCTGTGCGGAAACGCTCCCCTGGGACGCCTGGGCGGTCTGTGGAACAGCCAGGGTTGCAACGGACAGCACCACGGCCAGACCAGCCGACACGAATGCCGCCAGATGCACAGAATTCTTTTGCACGGAATTCCTTTTGACAACTCTTGTTATGGATGATTTCAAGGCAACTCCTCCCGGCAAGCCGAGGCGATGCTAGCAAAGGTTTAGCCGCTCGCCAAGCGAAAAATCCAATTTTTCAATGGCTTAGGTGTAAGTCTGCAGAGCCGACTTCAGATTCGGTCATCTATCGGTCGTGGAAACGGTCGTGAAAACGCCGACCCGACATGAACTGCCAGTGGACAAAAGTCTGCCGTACCGACTCGAAATGAATGTCCACGGAATCCTGTATCTGGCGGGCATAGCCGCCCGCCATGGCGACGGCAACCGGCAGCGTGTGACGCCGTGCATAGGCCATGACACGGGCATCCCGTGCGGCCAGAC
>CAYYDO010000088.1:0-8543 GCA_964470595.1 uncultured Burkholderiaceae bacterium
GCTATGCGCGCGAGAACATGAGTGCATTCGTGGAACTGCAGCAGGCCGAGTTTGCGGCTGCTGAGCGTGGATTCACCGCGGTCAAGCATCAGCGCGAGGTGGGCACCGGGTATTTCGATGCGGTCACCACGACCATCGAGCGCGAGGCCTCCACGGCGGCGCTCAAGGGATCCACCGAGGACGAGCAGTTCTTCGATGGTGCCTCGGCTCAGCGGAAAGTGGCCTGATGACCTCTGGGTTGTTCCCCCGCCGCCTCGGTGCGGGGTGATGTTCTCTCCGGGCCGCACAGTGCGGCCCGGATCACATCCGGGCTCCCTTCCGCCTGGCGAAGCGTGAATCCGGCGCGTCGGTCCTGCCCAAGGCACTTCACCAGGAATGGAAGCGCCGTCTCGAGTTTTTCCTGCAGACCAAAGGGCGGATTGATGATCACCACGCCGCTGCCCTGCAAACCGAGACCGTCCTGAAGCGGGCCACGCACGCGCAGCTCGGCAAGCATGACGCTGCGTATCGGTAATCCTGCGACATGGCGCAGCAGTCGCTCCACCTGGTAGCGGCCGATGCGCGGGTACCACAGCAGGTAGACACCACTGGCAAACCGCGCGAGTCCGTCACGCAGGGCCATGATGACGTGACGGTAGTCGTCTTTCATCTCGTAGGGCGGATCGATCAGGATCAGTCCTCGGCGGGATGCGGGGGGCAGAAGCGCTTTCAGTTGCAGAAAACCGTCCTTGCGTTCGGCCTTCACCTGTCGCACCGGCCCCTGTAGCGACTTCTGCAAGGGGGCGATATCCGATGGGTGCATCTCGAAAGCGCGCAACCGGTCATCGGGCCGCAGTTCCTTCATGGCCAGAACCGGCGATCCCGGGTAGTGGCTCAGTCTGCCGTTTGGATTGACAGCTTTCACCGCACGGACAAGATCGGCCACCGCCTCGGGCATGGTGCCCGCATCCAGACCCCACAGCCGGCCGATGCCGTTGCCGAACTCGGCCTTGTCCCTGACCAGGGGTGCCTGCAGTGCATAGAGCCCCGCACCGGCATGTGTATCGATGATCCAGACCGGTGCAGGTTTTTCCTGCATCTGTCGAATGGCGGCAATCAGGACGACATGCTTCAGGACATCGGCATGATTGCCTGCGTGAAAGGCGTGGCGATAAGCAAACATGGGTCAGTATTCCACAGGTTCCGGATCCAGGCTGCGCCAGAGATACCAGCTTGCGACTGAACGCCAGGGCATCCACACGGTGGCGATTTGCTCTGCCTGCCTCACAGTGAGGTCTTCGCCGCGGCAGTAGTGTCGCGAAATCGCCTTCATGAGTCCGAGGTCCGCCAATGGCAGCACATCGGGCCGCAGGAGAGCGAATATCAGGACCATCTCGGCTGTCCAGCGCCCGATGCCGCGCACTTGTGTCAGGGTGTCGATCACCTGCTGATCCGACATGGTGTGCAACTCCGACTCAAGCGTGGGATGCTGCGCGAGGTGTCGTGCAAGCCCGAGCAGATACTCCTGCTTGCGTGCTGACAATCCGCAACTGCCGAGATCCCCGGCATCACATTGCGCGAGTGTCTGGGGGCTCAGCGGAGACACCACCGCGAGAAATCGGCTCCAGACCGATGCGGCGGCCCTGACCGAGATCTGCTGGCCCACGATCGCACGCGTCAGTGTGGTGAAGACATCGCCCCGCGACACCAGAAAACTGCCCTGATGTTGGGCAATGATGCGGCTCATCACCGGGTCGTTACGCGACAGTTCGGTGCAGGCGGATTTCCAGAACGCCGGGGCCGTCGGGTCTGCGGAGATGTCTGACATGGTTCCAATATAATGCGCTTCTGACCATGCGATCCAAGCCGAAAGCCATTTGTTTCGATGCCTACGGCACGCTCTTCGATGTCTACTCCGTGGGTCGTCTGGCAGAGTCGTTCTTCCCCGGAAAGGGAAGCGCGCTCGCCCTGATGTGGCGTGACAAACAGGTGGAGTACACCCGCTTGCGGTCCATGTCCGGGCACTACAAACCCTTCTGGGACATCACGCGCGATGCCCTGGAGTATTGCTGTGAAGCCCTGGGGCTCAACCCCGGTGCGTCACAGACAGAGACGCTGATGGGGCAGTACGCCCGTCTCTCGGCGTTTCCGGAAAACCGCGAGGCGTTACAGCGCATGCGGTCAGCGGGGTTTCCATTGGCCATCCTCACCAATGGGAATCCCGGGATGATTGGCCAGGCGGTGGAAAGCGCCGGCATGTCAGGGTTGTTTGCCACGGTGCTGTCCGCAGATCAGGTGCGGCGGTACAAGGTGGATGCCAGTGTCTATCAGCTTGCAACCGATTTTTTCGCGTGTGAGCCGGCTGAAGTGCTGTTTGTGTCCTCCAATGGCTGGGATGTCTGCGGTGCTGCCTGGTATGGATTCACGACGTTTTGGGTGAACCGCTCGAATGCGCCCGCAGAGGTGCTCGACGTATCGCCCGCGCATGTGGGAAGCAGTCTTGCTGAAGTGGCAGACCTCGTCTGTGGCCGGTCCGTTTCCCGCGAATGAACAATAAGAAATGATTTTTCTGATGGAGTAACTCATGCCCGATCGTCTTCCCTCCGGCGTCGAAATCAAAGCCGAAATCACTCCCGAATTCGCCCAGGTGCTCAGTCACGGGGCGCTCGCCCTGGTGGCCCGATTGCATCGTTCCTTCGAGCATCGACGCCAGGAGATGCTCGAGGCCCGCCGACTCGTCGCACAGCGTTTCGATCTTGGCCTGCGGCCCGATTTCCAGAAATACACCGCCTCGATTCGTGAGACCGACTGGAAGATCGGGAAACTTCCAGCCGATCTGCAGTGCCGTCGTGTCGAGATCACCGGACCTGTCGAGCGCAAGATGGTCATCAATGCCCTGAATTCGGGGGCCGACTCCTTCATGGCCGACTTCGAGGATTCGAACACCCCGAACTGGCACAACCAGATCCAGGGCCAGATCAATCTGCGCGATGCGATACGCCGCACCATCAGCCTCGAGCAAAACGGCAAGTCCTACCAGCTCAACGAAAAGACAGCGGTGCTCCTGGTACGTCCGCGTGGCTGGCATCTCGATGAGAAGCACGTGTTCGTCAATGGCCGGCGCGTCTCCGGCGGCATCTTCGACCTCGCGGTGTACCTCTACAACAACGCCCATGAACTCATCGCCCGTGGCAGTGGCCCGTATTTCTACCTGCCCAAGATCGAGAGCCACCAGGAGGCGCGGCTGTGGAACGACATCCTCAGCATGTGCGAATCCGAGCTTGGTCTCGCCAGAGGCACGATCAAGGCCACGGTTCTGATCGAGACCATTACCGCTGCATTCGAAATGGATGAAATCCTTTTCGAGCTGCGCGAGCACAGCGCTGGCCTGAATGCCGGACGCTGGGATTACATCTTCTCCTGCATCAAGAAGTTCAAGATGGATCAGCAGTTCTGCCTTGCCGATCGCGCCAAGGTCACCATGACGGCGCCGTTCATGCGTGCCTACTCGCTGCTCCTGCTGAAGACCTGTCACAAGCGTGGTGCCCCCGCCATTGGCGGCATGAGTGCGCTGATTCCCATCAAGAGCGATCCCGAGAAGAACGCGATTGCCATGCAGGGCATCATCAACGACAAGCGGCGCGATGCGACCGATGGCTACGATGGTGGCTGGGTAGCCCACCCCGGACTCGTCGAGGCCGCCATGAAGGAGTTTGTCGCAGTTCTCGGCGATCGACCGAATCAGATCGACAAGCAGAAGCCCGAGGTATCCGTTGCGGCAGCCGATCTGCTCGATTTCGCGCCCGAGACACCGATCACCGAGGCCGGTTTGCGCATGAACATCAACGTCGGCATCCACTATCTCGGTTCCTGGCTCGAAGGCAACGGCTGCGTACCGATCCACAATCTCATGGAAGACGCCGCCACGGCCGAGATCTCCCGCTCCCAGGTCTGGCAGTGGATTCGCTCGCCCAAGGGCAAGCTCGACGATGGCCGCAAGATCACCGGCGAGATGGTCAGTGCGCTCGTTGCCGAGGAACTCGCCAAGGTCAAGGCCTCGGTCGGGGGGGATGTGCGCAGTTACGATCGGGCGGCGAGCATCTTCCTGGAGATGTCCACCGCCGAGAACTTCGCCGAGTTCCTGACGCTGCCGCTCTACGAAGAGCTGGACTGATCCGGCGTCCGCGTGGGCTGGGGCAGGGTCTCCTGCCTCACCCACTGCAGATAGGCAGCAAGCCCCGAGTCGGCGGCCACGCACAGGCATTCGGGGGTCTCGTAAGGGTGGTGGGTCTGGATATATGTCTTCAGGTCCTCCAGGCGGTCATTGGCGGTCTTGATCAGCAGCAACTCCTCCTGCGCGGTCTCGATCTTCCCCGCCCACCAGTACTGTGATGTCGCGCCGGGCAGTCGCGTGACGCAGGCCGCCAGGCGCGATGACAGCATGCCGTCGGCAAGGGTTTTTGCGGATTCGGCATCGGGTGCTGTGGTCAGGACAATGACGATCTGTTCCATGCGACAAGCATAGGCCGTTTTCCTCTTTCCCTCCCGCCGTTTCAATGGAGATCGACATGAGCATGCGACGTGATGTGGTTCTCTGCATACTGTTTGCCTTGGGCGTGGCAGTGGTTCCGGTGCCCGCCCTGTCGCATCACGGCTGGTCGGAATACGCCCAGGATCGGGTCATGAAGGTGTCCGGCGAGATCATCGAGAGTTCCTACGAGCATCCCCATGGCAGTCTGCGCGTGCGTATCGATGGCAAGGTCTGGACCGCCGTGCTCGCTCCGCCCGGTCGTATGGAAAACCGTGGTCTGACACGCGAGATGATCCGCCCGGGTGCTGTCGTGGGCCTCGAAGCCTATCCGCATCGTCGTCAGACCGATGAGATGCGGGTCGAGCGCATCACCGCCGCAGGCAGGACGATCGAGCTCCGTTAGGAGCCGACTCACGGGCCTGCATCCCCGATGGGCGCCATGGAATCGATCTGGATTGCCCAATGGATGAAGCAGTCGTCATGGCTTTACCCGGCCGTGGAGACACTGCATATCTGCGGCTTGGGCCTTCTCTTCGGTGTCGTTGTCATGATGGACCTCCGTCTGCTCGGGCTGGGGCGCAGTCTGGATAGCCGCAGGCTGTCCGCCCTGGGTGTTCCCGTGGCGATCGCCGGCATGACGCTGGCCGCCATCACGGGTTTCCTCCTCTTTCTGGCGAGCGCGGATACGCTGATCGATTCCACGCTTTTCCTCACCAAGATATCGCTGATCTTTCTGCTGCTGCTCAATGCCGTGTCGGTGCGCATGCGCGAGGCCGATGACCGGTCCGCGCATGGCGATTGGGGCCTGCGGATGCAGGCCCTGCTATCGATGGCAGGATGGCTTGCCGTGATCGCGATGGGGCGCTGGCTGGCCTATGTGTGAATCGCCCCGTCTCTTGCCCCGGAGCATTCCGCTGACCGCGACGGTGTCCTGACCGGGTGCAGTCAGAACGCCCGGTTGTAGTTGAAACCGATCAGCCAGCTGCGCGGTGCGCCCGGTTCGAAGAATCGGTTGAAGGCCTGATCCACAACCACGGATCCGACATAGCGGCGATCGAAAACGTTATCGAGGCGAATGATTCCGGTCCAGCGGTGGGGGCCGATGGTCATGACCCGCAACGCCCTCAGGTTGACGATTTCGTAGCCGGCCGCCTCGAAGGTGTTGAGCGAGTTGGCCGCCATCTGTCCGCTTGCCACGGCCTCGACTCCCAGCTCGCTGATTCCTGCCGAAGCTGACTGGCCCCAGCCTGCGGGGCGCCAGGCGGCATCGAGTACCAGTCGTGACTCGGGTATGCCCGGCATGGTGAACCCCTTGCGAATCATGCCGCCGGCATAGGAGAGAAAGTTTTCGTCGTACTCGGCCTTGATCACCGATGCGGATGCGCGCAGTGCGACGGTGTTCTGGATGTGGGTGGTGGACAACTCGGCGCCCCAGCGACGGGTGTCGGCATTGGTCCAGGTTGACCCCGATGTCGAGAGAAAGAAGGGCACGATCTCGTCGCGGGTACGGATGTGGAAGACCGCGGCGTCGACCCGCGTCGTTGGGGCCGGGCGCCACTTGATACCCGCTTCGATCTGCTGGGAGCGTGCCGGCGCGATGCCGCCATAGAAGCGATCGATCGATGGTCTGCCAGGCGAATACAGTACCTCGTTCAGGGTGGGTGTCTCGAAGCCGCGGCCCATCTGCAGGTAGACATTGGTGGATGCATTGATGTGCCTGGTGATTCCAAAGACGGGGCTCGTACCACGGTAATTCCGGGCGCCCGAGCCGTCGCCGTCCGAGCGGAAACGGTCCTCGATGGCGAGGCGGACTTGGGTGAAACGCACACCGGCAAGAAACGACCACTTCTCGGAAGGGAACCACTCGGCCTGGCCGAAGAGCCCGCTGCTGCGGGCGGTATTGTCCTCGTCACGCTGCAGAATGCCATTGGGTTGTCCGCCGACATTGCCTTCGGCACGGCGCTTGTCGCCCACGCTGTCGGCCTCGAACCCGGCAGTCCAGCGCAGCGGCGCACCGAGCAGGTTGCCCGGCTTGGATGCCGACAGGCCAAGGCCGGCAAAACTGCGGTCGATCATGATGAAGGGGCCGATGACGGGGTTGCGGAGATCGCGGGTCCCGGCGTACACACGGCCTTCCAGGCTGCCCCCGCCACTCAGGCGGCGCTCGGTCGATGCGCCCAGAATGCCCTGGGTGAATTCCTTGCCCGCACCATTGATGACATTGGTTCGATTGGCGCCGAACGGATCGGTCTGGAACTCGGCCCGCGTGCGCGATCCGGGATCCTGGGACTTCCTGTTGTCGAGAATGTTGGCGATGAAGGTGGTGCGACCATCCGCATCACGGTGTTCGAGTTTGCCGTTGAAGTGGTCGCGTCGTGCCTCGCTGTACTGACGAAAACCATCGCTCGTCAGCATGGCTGCATCGGCAACCAGCCCCCAGTTGCCCTGCCGTTGCGAAAACTGAAGACTGCTTCGTGCAAGGCCGTCGCTGCCCATGTATCCCATGGCAGAAAACTCGGGTCGCTCACCGGCGCTGCGTGTGAACACCTGGACCACGCCCCCGGATGCATTGCCATAGAGCATCGACAGGGGTCCCTTCAGAACCTCGATCCGCTCTGCCGAGGTGAGTGCAAACTGGGATGACTGGCCCTGACCATCCGGCAGGGTCTGAGGAATACCGTCGATGAGCAGACGTACCCCGCGCACGCCAAAAGGCGCTCTCGACCCGAATCCACGGATCGAGATCTGCAGGTCCTGTGCATAGTTGTTGCGATTGGCGACCTGAATGCCGGGCACACCGGCCAACGCCTCGCTGAGATTGATCTGGGGGCCGCTGGTGGTGATGACGCTGCGGTCGACACTCTGGATCGTACCGGGCGCATCGAAGCTTTTCTGGGCGGTTCGGCTGGCCGAGATCACCACATCGTCGAGGCTCTGTTGGGCGTGCGCCGAGCCTGCGGCAACGAGGGCTGCGGCAGCGAGGCCAGGGATGGGTGAGGCGAATCGGATTTTCATGGTTTGAGCTGGATCTCGATGGAGGCATACCATGCAGCGAGGTCGGCAATCTCCTGATCGGTAAGCGGTTTGGCGATGACCGCCATCACCGGGTTGACGCGTTTCCCGCTGCGGTAATCCTTCATCTGCTCTGCGAGATACACAGCCGGTTGCCCGGCAAGGTGGGGTGCTCCGGGGTTGACCGAGAGCCCCATGGGTCCGTGGCATACGGCACAGGCATTGGCCTTCTTGCGGCCTGCCGCAGGATCGCCGCTGGCCGCAAATGCCGGAAGCAGGGGGACGAATCCAAGTGTGACGCAGATGATGGCCGAGGCCACCCGAGAAGGCGAGCGCATGAGCATTTCCGGAAAAAATCGGGGGACGCTCGCGCGCCCCCCTTGGTCAGACTGAATAGCGACGCTTACTTGCCGTCGCCGACGTAACTGATGCGGTAGATGGCACCCGCAAAGTCATCCGAGACGAGAATCGATCCGTCCTTCATCACTGCGACATCGACGGGACGACCACGATACAGACCGGTTTCCGGATCGAGGAAGCCCGAGGCAAAGACTTCCATCTTGCCCGCTGTGCCATCCGCATTGATCGGAACGAACTGCACCTCGGCACCGCTCGGGGTTGTCCGGTTCCAGGAGCCGTGGGCCGCTACGAAGACGCCACCCTGATACTTCGCCGGGAACCGCTTGCCGGTGTAGAAGGCCATGCCGAGTTGCGCCTGGTGGGCGGGGAACTCGACTTGCGGGAAGATCGCGCCCGCGGGCTCTTTCATGTCCTTCAGATCGGGCGCTGCGGGAGAGCCGGCCACCTTGAACTTGCCGTTCCAGTAGGGGAAGCCGAAGTGCTCACCGGCCTTGGTGGAGCGGTTGAGCTCACCCGGGGGGATGTCATCACCGAGGCCATCGACCTGATTGTCTGTCCACCAGAGATGGCCATTGCGTGGGTTGAAGTCCATCCCCACGGAGTTGCGTGCGCCCCGTGCGAACACCTCGCGCTTGCTGCCATCGAAGGCGTTCATGCGAAC
>CAYYDO010000089.1:0-4290 GCA_964470595.1 uncultured Burkholderiaceae bacterium
CGAGTTCCGAACGCAGTGCCGTCCAGAACCCCTCGCCCTCGCCGGGATAGCGGCCCTGTTCACCCGCGCTCGACTTGTAGGTCTCCAGCCACTGATGCAGATGACGATCATAGGCATCACGTCCGGCAACGAGCTCCGGATTGGCGAGAAACATGAAAGCGCCCACGCGCGAAGGTGCACTACCCGGTGTCGCGCCCGTGACCGGCGGAGGCTCCGCGCCGCTGAGACTGCCCGCCAGGCACTGCACCATCATGGCGAGCCCCATCCCCTTGTGACCTGCAAGTGGCAGCATGGCGCCCATCAGCGCCGCATGGGGATCGGTGGTGACGCGCCCCTCGGCATCCAGCGCCCAATCATCCGGGATGGGGCGTCCATCGCGCGCTGCAGCCAGCACATTGCCACGCGCCACAAAACTCATGGCGATATCGAAAACCAGCGGCGGACCACCCGATACGGGACTGGCAAAGGCGAGCGGGTTGTTGCCGATCGCCGCCCCGCGAAAACCGGGCAGTGCCATCATGGGCGGCGTGGACTGAACCACATAGGCCAGCATCCCCGCCTCGGCAGCGCGCAGCGCAAACATTCCGATCGCTGCCATGTGTCCGATATCGTGCATCACGACCGGTACAAATGCACTGGAGGCGGCACGGGCAACAGCCTGATCGACCGCATCGCAGGCCACCACCTGTCCGAGCCCGCAATCGGCATGGACATGAAGCACACCGCAGCGATCCTCGAAACGCACCTCGGGTCGGGCCTTGAGCTCACCTGTGCGAAGCTTGTCGACATAAACAGGCAGACGCGCCACACCGTGGGTATCAACGCCACGTGCGCTGGTGCGCACAAGCACCTGTGCCGCGCAGACCGCTGACCTCTCGTCGAGACCGCAGGAGAGAAAAACCCGCGACATCCACTCTGTGAGCGCCCCGATTGCGACCCGCTGAACCCCGTTGTCTGCCTGAACCGATGTCATATGAAGCTCCCTCGTGTGAAAGGTGACCAGCCTGATAGCGCCGGATGGAACAAACCGCGGATGGTACCGGATGCGGCCCTTATCCCCGAGGTGGGGCAACGATCACATATGTCGCTGCGCCGAGACAACACCAGCGATATCCCTGAGCATCGAGAGAGCACGGCGTAACTGTTCCCCATCCAGGATCTGCAGGGTGAGCGATATGCTGAGCGTGTCCGGTCTGGGGGAACTGTCCATGCGCGCAAGAGGAATCCGCTCACGCGCCAGCACCTCGGCAATGTCACGAACGAGTTCCTGTCGCGGTCGGGCAAGCAGCATGACATCCACGAGATACCGGGTATCGGTCGAGGCGGCCGATGCACCCCACTGGGTCTCGATGATGCGCTCGGGAGAGTGCATCGCCATGCGCGCAAAGGTGGCGCACCCTACCCGATGCACGCTGACGCCGCGGCCTCGGGTCACGAACCCGCGAATCTCGTCCGGCGGTGCGGGTTTGCAGCAACGGGCAAGCGCGGTGAGCATGCGATCGACGCCAACCACCAGAACACGTCCACCCGACTGCGGTCCTGGCCGGGTCATTCGCGAGATCAGCATGTCATCGCTGAGCACATCTGAACGACGCCCGGCAGTCTCGCCCGCGGGAGTGTCCGATATGCGCTCCTCGGAGCGCTCCTCGGCACCGGCTTGTGCAGCATCCCGAGCATGAAACCAGCTGCGTACCTTCTGCAACGCACGTGGGCTTCTGAGATACCCGGCATCCGGATTCATCCAGTCACGACTCGGTCCGCCCTGTCGCACCGTCATCAACTCAACGGTCTGGCCGGTCTGCAAAGCCGCCGTAAGTGCAACAATCTGACCGTTCACCTTGGCACCGCGGCATCGATGACCAAGCTCGGTGTGGACGTGATACGCGAAATCCAGCGCTGTCGAACCGCGGGGCAACTCGATAATCCGGGCCTTGGGTGTGAGCACGTAAATCCGGTCATCGGAGAGCCTCACCTCGCCCGATGATCCGCGACCCCAATCAAGCATCTGTCTCAGCCAGGCGATGCGCGATGCATCATCGCCCTGTGCCAGTTGATTGCTGCCGGACTCCTTGTACTTCCAATGGGCGGCCACGCCATACTCCGCACGCCGATGCATGTCGCGCGTGCGGATCTGGACCTCGAATGGACGCTCATCGCCGTCGAGCAATACGGTGTGCAGAGACTGATAGCCGTTGGGTTTTGGCCGGGTGATGTAATCATCGAACTCGGCGTCCATCGGGCGCCAGCGGTCATGGAGAATGCCCAGTACGGCATAGCACTGAGCCTCGCTATCGACGAGTATCCTGAATGCGCGCAGATCCATCAGCTGCCCGAGGCTCAGGTTCTTGCCCCGCATCTTGTTGCGAATGCTGAACAGATGCTTCGGCCGTCCGGCAATATCCGCGCCTGTCAGGCCTGCTGTCTCAAGAGCCTCGCTGATCTGCTGGATTGTCACGGCGATGAAACGCTCTCGTGACTGACGCGTCTCATCCAGCTGTCTCGCAATCGATCGATATGCATCCGGATCGGTGAAACGAAACGCCAGATCTTCCATGGACCACTTGAGTTGCCAGATACCCAGCCGATTCGCCAGAGGCGCCTGAACACGAAGCGTCTCGGCGCCAAGTGCCAGGGATTCGGCGTGCGCCTGCGGATCTCCATTGCGCACAGCTGCAGCGGCATCCTCCAGACGGGCGACATGCAGCGCGAGCTGAATGATCACCACCCGGATATCCTCGGCCAAGGCCAGCAGCATTCGACGCAGTGTCTCGACCTGCTGTGGGGTATCGTCGTCCCCCTTGAATCCGATGCGACCATCGAAACGCCGCAAGCGATGCAGTGCGCCCAGCAATCGCGCGATGTCATCACCCCATGTGCGGCGCATCGATTCAGCCGCGCGCTCGCTGCCGTCGAAGACAGGCAGAAGCAAACAGGCGCAGATGCAGGCGTCGTCGGAGTTCAGTGTTGTCAGAATCTCGATTGTCCGACGCGAGCGGACGACATCCGCCAGCACCACCTGTCCATCGCGCTGAGCATCTGCGAGCGTTCGATCGGCGGCCGCAATCAAGGCAGCCCCGTCCCTTGCGGCCGTCTCCGCAGACGGCACCGCGCCAGTCAGGGCGCGAGCAGCCTCGTCTCCACCATCGCGCACAAGAGATGCCCCAGAACGAGATGACCTTCCTGAATTTGGGGTGTGTGCCCCGACGGCACCGCAAGAACGATATCGGCGCACTCCGCCATGTCGCGGGGATGACGGCCGGTCAGAGCGATGGTGTGTAATCCCCGCTCGCGTGCAGAACGCATGGCCGCGAGAATGTTCGGGCTGCGCCCGGAGGTGGACATGGCCACGAGCACATCGCCGGGTTGCCCCAACGCCTCGACCTGACGCGCAAAGACCTGTTCGTATCCGTAATCATTGGCAATGGCGGTCAGAGCGGATGTGTCGGTGCTGAGTGCGATCGATGGCAGGGGACGACGCTCCTGCAGAAAGCGCCCCACCATCTCTGCGGAAAAATGCTGTGCCTCGGCAGCGCTACCCCCGTTGCCTGCGAACAGGAGCTTTCCACCCGCAGCGAGTGCACCTGCACAGCAATCGATGGCGTGCACAAGCGACTGCTGCAACGTCGTATCGACCAGCATGTCTTCCATGACCTGACGGCTGGACATCAGTGACAGTCGGATTTCATCCTGCATCAGGCGGCCTCCTCGCGCAGCGCCCGCTTGCGTTCGTGCTCCTTGAGGAATCGCTTGCGAAGACGGATGCTGCGGGGCGTGATCTCGACGAGTTCGTCATCGCTGATGAACTCCACCGCCTTTTCAAGCGTCAGTTCGATCGGCGGGGTCAGATCGATATGCTCATCCTTGCCGGATGCCCGCACATTGGTGAGCTTCTTCTCACGAACCGGGTTGACCACGAGATCGTTATCGCGGGTATGAATCCCGATGATCATTCCCTCATAGAGGGCATCGCCGGGGCGTATGAACATGCGTCCCCGCTCCTGAAGTTTCCACAAGGCATAGGCCACGGCTGCACCGTCATCCTGGGAGACCAGTACCCCATTTCTGCGCTCGGCGAGTTCACCCTTGAATGGCCCGTAATCATCGAAGATATGACTCATCAGACCGGTACCCCGCGTCAATGTGAGGAACTCGCCCTGAAAACCGATCAGCCCGCGGGCCGGGATGCGGTACTCGAGTCGAACGCGACCTTTTGCATCCGGAACCATATCGAGCAATTCGCCTTTACGCTTACCTAACTCTTCCATGACCCCACCTTGGGTAGTGTCTTCA
>CAYYDO010000089.1:4300-8528 GCA_964470595.1 uncultured Burkholderiaceae bacterium
TTCTCCATCACCGGGCCCTGGTGCTCCTGCTCGACATCGACGGTGAGCATTTCGTATGGCTCGAGCTTCTCGCCGGATGCATCCGTGCGAAACACCACACGTGGACGCGATACGGCGAGTTCATAACCCTCGCGGCGCATGTTCTCGAGAAGAATCGTCAGGTGCAGCTCGCCCCGACCGGACACGATGAACGTATCGGAATCAGCGCCGAAATCGACACGAAGCGCCACATTGGCCTTCAACTCCCTCTCGAGTCGCTCACGAATCTGGCGACTGGTCACGAACTTGCCCTCCCGACCCGCGAGTGGCGAGGCATTGACCATGAAATTCATGGTGAGCGTGGGTTCATCCACCTGAAGCATGGGGAGGGGATCGGCATGATCGGCCTCGCACACGGTGGAGCCGATATTCAGATCCTCGATGCCGTTGATCAGAACGATATCGCCAGCCTCTGCCTCCGGCACCACCTCACGCTCAAGACCCTTGAACTTGAGAATCTGCTGGACACGCGCCTTGCGCAAGGGACCCCCCGGGCCGTCCTGCACCACGACATCCTGCAATGAGCGCAGGCGCCCCCGGTTGATCCGGCCGATGCCAATCTTGCCCACGTAACTCGAATAATCGAGTGAGCAGATCTGCAACTGCAGGGGTGCGTCAACGTCGTCGGCGCGCTGCGGCACGTGTTTGAGAATCGCCTCGAACAACGGACGCATGTCGGGGCCCGGGTGACGATGATCGAGGGTTGCAAAGCCGTTGAGCGCCGAGGCATAGACCACCGGGAAATCCAGTTGCTCCTCGGTCGCGCCGAGCTTGTCAAACAGGTCGAATGTGGCGCTCACCACCCAGTCGGGACGTGCGCCGGGACGATCGATCTTGTTGACCACCACAATGGGTTTGAGACCGAGCGCCAGTGCCTTGCGCGTCACGAAGCGCGTCTGCGGCATGGGGCCCTCGACAGCATCCACAAGCAGAAGAACGCCATCGACCATCGACAGCACACGCTCGACCTCACCGCCAAAATCGGCGTGTCCCGGCGTATCGACGATGTTGATGTGGGTACCTTCGTAATCGACCGCACAATTCTTGGCGAGAATCGTGATTCCACGCTCTTTTTCAAGATCGTTCGAATCCATGACCCGCTCGGCCAGTTGCTGATGCTTGGCAAAGGTACCCGCCTGCTGCAGGAGTTTGTCCACCATGGTGGTTTTCCCATGATCAACGTGGGCAATGATTGCAATATTGCGCAAGGCGCGCATGAGGTTCTCCTAGTGGGGGCTTGCCCGCAGACGCTCCGGGTGAAGCGTGTGATGAATATCGATACTTCCGGTTCCCAGAAATCGGCCGGCATCGCTGACCGCCCGTACCCGGCCAGACTCCAGTTGAGATGACACCGGCACGGTCTGACCGTGCGAGAAGCGGGTCGTCTGACTTGCACCCAGGCGTATCTCGGGAACATCTCGAATCAGCCAGTCCACCGGCTTGAGCATCGACAGGCGTGCGGCCGCATCGGCCTGCTCCAGCGACTCGAGTGACACCATGCCGTCGTCCGCAGACAATCTGCCGACAGCGGTTCTACGAAGGGCACGCAAATGGGCGGGAAGTCCCAGCGCGGTGCCGATATCCTCTGCGAGCGTTCGGATATAGGTGCCCTTGCTGCAGGTCACGCGAATGGCGAAACTGTCGGCGCCAATACCCAGAAGCACCAGTTCATGAATCGTGATGGCACGCGGTGTGCGCACCACGTCGACTCCGGCCCGTGCGTAGTCGTAGAGCGGTCGGCCGTCTTTCTTGAGAGCCGAATGCATGGGCGGAAGTTGCAACTGGTTGCCGAGAAACGTGCTCAGTACGCGACTCACCGCGCCGGCCTCGGGTGGGGCAAGCAGTGCCTGGGTGGCAATCGGAACACCCTCGCGATCTCCCGTGCTCGTGCGCGTGCCGAGGGCTACCTCGGCCTCATACGTCTTGTCGGCATCGAGCCCCTCGGAGGCAAATTTGGTGGCGTCGCCGAACATCAGCGGAAGCAGCCCGCTCGCCATGGGGTCGAGCGTGCCTCCGTGGCCGGCCTTTGCCGCCTGGAGAAGATACTTCACATGGCCCAGAACACGCGTGGATGATGGCGCGGCAGGTTTGTCGCGGAGCAGCACGCCATCCAGATGGCGACGTGGCGTTTTACCCGTCGCAGGCTGACCCGCTTCAATCATGTCCGCTGCTCCTGGACACGGCCTGATCGATCAGGGATGACAGGGCAATGGCGCGCGCCGTGGAGTCATCACGCACGAAATGCAGTTCGGGCGTCTGGTGAATGCGCAACATGCGACCGAGACGGGACCGAAGAAAGCCGCGACAGGCCGCAAGACCCTCTGCCGTTTTCGCCAACTGGGCTGGATCGTCAGGAAGCACGCTGTAATAGACCCGTGCATGGGCGTAATCGGGCGTGACCTCGACATCGGTGATCGTGATCAGACCGATGCGGGGATCCCTCGAGCCGGATCAGTTCGGAGAGATCTCTCTGAATCTGATCCGCAACTCTCTGGCCACGATCGCCATGTTTAGCTGAGTGTCCGCGCAATTTCCTGGATCTCAAAGACTTCGAGCTGATCGCCTTCCTGGATGTCGTCGTAGTTCCGCAGAGTCAGGCCGCATTCGAAACCTTCCTTGACCTCCTTGACGTCATCCTTGAAGCGCTTGAGCGAGTCGAGCTCGCCGGTCCAGACGACCACGTTGTTGCGCAGCAGACGCACTTGTGCGCCGCGCCGGATCACACCCTCGAGGACCATACATCCGGCGATGTTGCCGAGGCGGGACACATGGAAGACCTGCCGGATCTCGACCATGCCGATCACCTGCTCACGGCGCTCCGGGGCGAGCATGCCCTGCATGGCATTCTTCACCTCATCGACCGCGTCGTAGATGATGGTGTAGTAGCGCAGATCAACACCGTTGCCCTCGGCCAGGCGTTTCGCCTGCTGGTCGGCACGGACATTGAATCCGATCACCACGGCCTTGGAGGCAATCGCCAGATTGACATCCGACTCGGTGATCGCACCAACAGCGGCATGCACGATATTGACCTTGACCTCATCGGTTGAGAGTTTCTGCATCGCTGCCGACAGGGCCTCCTGGGAGCCCTGGACATCCGACTTGATGATGAGGGAGAGGGTCTTGGCGCCCTCGCCCATGTTGTCGAAGATGTTTTCGAGCTTCGCAGCCTGCTGCTTGGCAAGTCGCACATCGCGGAATTTTCCCTGCCGGAACAGGGCAATCTCGCGTGCCTTGCGCTCATCACCGAGCACCATCATTTCGTCACCCGCCTGGGGGACTTCCGTCATGCCGAGAATCTCGACAGGTATCGAGGGACCAGCCTGATCGACCGCTCGCCCGTTCTCGTCGAGCATCGCCCTGACCCGCCCGAAGGCGGCACCGGCGAGAATGACATCGCCCTTGCGCAGAGTACCGGACTGCACCAGCACGGTCGCGACAGGACCACGCCCCTTGTCGATGCGGGCTTCCACGATGAGACCCTTGGCGAATGCCTCGACCGGTGCCTTCAACTCCAGCACCTCGGCCTGCAGCAGGACGTTCTCGAGAAGTTCATCGATACCCTGACCGGTCTTGGCCGAAACCGCGATAAAAGGGGACTCGCCTCCGTACTCCTCGGGTACCACCTCTTCGGCGACCAACTCGGTCTTGACGCGATCAGGATTGGCCTCGGGTTTGTCGATCTTGTTGATGGCCACCACGATCGGCACGCCGGCTGCCTTGGCGTGGGCAATGGCTTCCTTGGTTTGAGGCATGACGCCGTCGTCGGCGGCCACCACGAGAATCACGATGTCGGTGGCGTTTGCGCCGCGCGCACGCATCGCGGTAAACGCCTCGTGACCGGGAGTGTCAAGAAAGGTGATGACACCGCGGGGTGTTGCGACATGGTAGGCACCGATGTGCTGGGTGATGCCACCCGCTTCGCCCGCCGCCACCTTGGTGCGACGGATGTAATCGAGCAGTGACGTCTTGCCGTGATCAACGTGACCCATGATTGTGACGACCGGCGGACGCGTGACTGCCGTCGCCTGCGCCAGCTTTTCAGCCTCGGTGTCCTCGAGAAACGCCTCGGGATCGTCAAGCTTGGCTGCAACGGCGGTGTGTCCGAGGTCTTCCACGACGATCATCGCGGTATCCTGGTCCAGCACCTGGTTGATGGTGACCATCTGGCCCATCTTCATCAGGGACT
>CAYYDO010000090.1:0-5410 GCA_964470595.1 uncultured Burkholderiaceae bacterium
GCCTTGAAGATCAGCACGAATCCCAGGGCCACCAGAGAGTAGAGAACGCCGGCCATCAGACCGCCGATCAGTGTTTCGAGGAAGAAGCCCACGGTGTTTCGCTCCTCTCAGTGTTCGGTGCCCAGATAGGCATTGATGACGTCGGGATTGCTGCGTACATCGTCAGGGTTTCCGTCGCCGATCTTCTTCCCGTAATCCAGCACCACGACACGTTCGGAAATATCCATGACCACACTCATGTCGTGCTCGATCAGCACGATGGTGGTGCCAAACTCGACATTCATCCCGGCCATCGGCTCGTCGAGCAGAAGCAGCTTGGGTTCCATGGCGAGTGCGCGGCCCAGGTCAACGCGCTTTTGCAGCCCGTAGGGAAGTTGCCCCACCGGCGTGCGCCGGTACTGCTGAATACCCAGAAAATCGATGATCTCCTCGACCTGCTGGCGGTGCCGGATTTCCTCTTTTTCCGCTGGCCCCCAGCGCAGGGCCTGCAGAAAGATTCCGGATGTCATCTTGAGATTGCGCCCGGTCATGATGTTGTCGAGCACCGACATGCCCTTGAACAGGGCCAGATGCTGGAATGTCCGGGCGATGCCCAGCGACGCCATCCTGTGTGGATTGACATCGGAGAGTTGCTGCCCATCGAAGAGGATGCTGCCCTGCTGGGGTTTGTAGGCACCGTTGATGCAATTGAGCATGGAACTCTTGCCTGCGCCATTCGGGCCGATGATCGAGCGGATTTCGCCACGCTCCACGTCGAAGGAAATGTCGGACAGCGCCTGAACACCGCCGAATGACAGGCTGATCCCCCGGACTTCAAGAATGATGTCCCGATCGCTCATCCTGCATCCCCATATGGAAACACCTGGGTGTCATGGATGCTGAGTGTCGCTGACACCTTGCCTGTTCGGCCATCTTCGAAGCGCACGACGGTCTCGATAAACTGCCGGTCCAGCCCGCCATACATGGCCGAGATGAGCACGCCGTACTTGTCCGAGATGAATCCCCGACGGACCTTTCTGGTGCGCGTCAGTTCGTCGTCGTCGGGATCGAGTTCCTTGTGCAGGATCAGGAACCGCGAAATCTGTGCATGTCCGAGCATGCTCTCTCGCGAGAGTTCCTCGTTCATCTTTTCGATGCATCCCTTGATCAGTTCCGCCACTGCTGGATTGCCGGCAAGATCGATGTACCCGGAGTAGGCAATATCGCGGCGCTCGGCCCAATTGCCGACAGCCTCGAAATCGATATTGACAAAGGCGCCCACCGACTCGCGATCGGCGCCAAACACCACAGCCTCCTTGATGAAACTGAAGAACTTGAGCTTGTTCTCGATGTACTTGGGCGCGAAGATCTTGCCGTCGGCCATCTTCGAGACATCCTTGGCGCGATCGATGATCCGCAGGTCGCCGTCGCTGTCGATGACACCCGCATCGCCGGTGTGAAAGAAGCCCTCCTTGTCGATCGATTCGGCTGTGGCCTCGGCGTTCTTGTGGTACTGGCTGAGTAGCGACACGCCACGAACGAGCACCTCGCTGTTTTCCCCGATGCGGATCTCCATGCCGGGCGATGGTTTACCCACCGAGTCGTACTTGACCTCGCCATCCCTCTGGATGCAGGCATAGGCACAACTTTCGGTCTGGCCGTAGAGTTGCTTCAGGTTGATCCCAATGGACCGGTAGAAGCGGAAGAGGTCTGGACCAATTGCTTCGCCCGCCGTGTACGCCACCCGGATGTTGCTCATGCCCAGGTTGTTGCGCAGGGGACCGTACACCAGAAGCGTGCCCAGCCAGTAAAGGATGCGCTGCGACACATCCACGGGACGTCCGTCGAGCAAATCCGCACCGCAGCGCCGGGCAACACCCATGAAAAAATTGAACATGCGCTGCTTGAGCGGGCTCGCATCCTCCATCCTGATCGTGACCGATGTCAGCAGCCCCTCGTAGACCCGTGGTGGCGCGAAGTAGTAACTCGGTCCGATTTCCTTCATGTCGGTCGGAACGGTCTCGCGTGATTCCGGACAATTGATGGTGAATCCACTGGCCATGCACTGCGCCATGGAAAACAGGAAGTCGCCCACCCAGGCCATGGGGAGGTAGGCCATGGTGTTGTCCTGATCGTTGAGGTGGTCGACCGAGCAGGCACCATGACCCGCGGAGAGCATGGAGCGGTGCGTCTGGCAGACCCCCTTGGGGCGCCCGGTTGTACCCGAGGTGTAGAGGATCACGCATACGTCGTCTGGTGAGCCCGCCTCGAGTTCGTGTTCGAAGAATTCCGGATTGTCACGATCGAAGGCACGACCGGCCTCGAGCAGTTCCTCGACGGGCCGGATATGGTCGTGTGCGTAATTGCGCAGCCCTCGGGGGTCGAGATAGAACACGTTGCGCAACCCCGGCACTTCCTGGCTGATTTCGAGCAGCTTGTCGACCTGCTCCTGATCTTCGGCAAAGGCAAAGTGAACCTCGGCGTTCTGCAGCACATAGGCCATCTCGGCGGCGATGGAATCCTGATACAGCGGCACGGCAATACCGCCGAGAGCCTGCGCAGCCAGCATGCTCTGGTACAGGCGGGGCCGGTTGTCACCGATCACCCCGAGGGTCATGCCACGCTTGAAGCCGAGTTGCGCCAGCCCACAGGCCATCAGACGTACATTCGCGAAGGCCTGTTGCCAGGTCTCGGTCTGCCATATTCCCAGATACTTCTCGCGGTAGGCCGGCCGGTCCGGACGCAGGCGCGCATGCTCGCGCATGGCCCTGGGGAAGGTTGTGGCGGCAGCTTCAATGGCCATGGGTGGCGTCGCCATCACATGTTGCGGCGGTACTGACCGCCAACGGAGTACAAGGCCTGGGTGATCTGGCCCAGCGAGCACGATCTCACCGTGTCCATCAACTCGCAAAATACATTACGGTCATCGATGACCGCCTGCTTCAGGCGTTCGAGCGCGGCATCGGCCTCGTCGGCATGCCGTCGGTGAAAGTCCTCGAGCCGGCGCAATTGCAACTGCTTCTCGTCATCCGTGCTGCGGGCAAGCGGAACCGGGGTAGCGCCCTCGACCGCATCTGGAGCGCGGAAGGTGTTCACACCGATGATCTGGATGTCGCCGGTGTGCTTGAGGTGCTCGTAATGCATGGATTCATCCTGGATCCGGCCTCGCTGGTAGCCGGTTTCCATGGCACCCAGCACACCACCACGATCGGAGATTCGCTCGAATTCACGCAGCACCGCCTCTTCGACCAGATCGGTCAGCTCCTCGACGATAAACGAGCCCTGATTGGGGTTGTCGCACCGGGCCAGTCCCCATTCGCGGTTGACGATCAGCTGGATTGCGAGGGCGCGACGAACACTCTCCTCGGTGGGCGTCGTGATGGCTTCATCGTAGGCATTGGTATGCAGCGAATTGCAGTTGTCATAGATTGCAATGAGCGCCTGCAGGGTGGTGCGGATGTCGTTGAAGTCGATTTCCTGTGCGTGAAGGCTTCGACCGGAGGTCTGGATGTGGTACTTCAGTTTCTGGCTGCGTTCATTGGCACCATATTTCTCGCGCATGGCCAATGCCCAGATGCGGCGGGCCACCCGACCCAGCACCGCGTATTCCGGATCCATCCCGTTGCTGAAGAAGAAGGAAAGATTCGGCGCGAAATCGTCGATCTTCATTCCCCGCGCCAGATAGGACTCGACATAGGTGAATGCATTGGCCAGGGTGAAGGCCAGTTGCGAGATGGGATTGGCTCCCGCCTCGGCGATGTGGTAGCCCGATATCGACACCGAATAGAAGTTGCGAACGCCGTTGTCGACAAAGAACTCCTGAATGTCGCCCATCACCTTCAGGCTGAAATCCGTCGAGAAGATGCAGGTGTTCTGCCCTTGGTCCTCCTTCAGGATGTCTGCCTGCCCCGTTCCGCGCACCTGACCGAGCACCTCGGCGCGAATGGCCACTGCCTCGTCGGCGGATGGTGCCCGGCCCTTGTCGCTGGTGAACCGCTCAATGCGCTGATCAATCGCGGCATTGAAGAACATGGCCAGGATGGTCGGTGCAGGACCGTTGATCGTCATGGAGACCGATGTCAGCGGTGAACAGAGGTCGAAACCGTCGTAGAGGGTCTTGATGTCGTCGAGTGTGGCCACCGACACGCCCGCGTTGCCGACCTTCCCGTAGATGTCGGGACGATCTCCAGGGTCGGCGCCATAGAGCGTGACAGAGTCGAATGCGGTCGAGAGCCGCACGGCTGGCATGTCTGCAGCCAGCAACTTGAAGCGACGGTTCGTGCGGGAGGGATCGCCCTCTCCGGCGAACATGCGCGTGGGGTCCTCGTCGGCGCGCTTGAGCGGGAATACACCGGCGGTAAAGGGAAACTGGCCGGGAAGGTTCTCGAGCATGCGCCATGACAGGATGTCACCATGGTCGTTGAAGCGCGGTAATCCGATACGTGGCACGTGCGTGCCGGACAGCGTGGTGGTCCACAATTCCTGGCGATCGACACGGTCGCGGACCCGCGTCTCGAGGGAGGTCTCGCGGTATGCCTGGAGTGTGTCTGGCCATGATGCGATGAGGTGCTGTTCGGCCTTGCCCAGTTGCGACTCGCGCGCGATGATCAGGTGGTCGATGTCGACGGCAGCACCCGCTGCTCGGGCCATCGACTGCGCTGAGCGAAGATGCTGCAGTTCGCGGGCAATCACGCTTTGCTGCGCAACATGATCACGATACTGACGTATGCCCGCGGCGATTTCGGCCAGGTAGCGCGTTCTTGCGGCGGGAATGATGGCGTCCCGGGAGTGCGAACAGCGGCCACCAACCTTGGGCAGCCGATTGGCAGACGGCTTCAGGCCGAAGCTCGAGAGATCGCCGGCAATCGCGTGGTAGAGCGCCGTGACACCGTCATCATTGAAGCGTGAGGCTTGGGTTCCGAAAACCGGCATGTTCTCGGGACTCGTCGACCAGTCCGCCCGATTGCGCTGGACCTGCTTGCTGACATCGCGCAGCGCATCCTCGGCACCCCGGCGATCGAACTTGTTGATCGCCACGAAGTCGGCGAAGTCGAGCATGTCGATCTTTTCGAGTTGGCTGGCGGCGCCATACTCCGGGGTCATGACATACAGACTGCGGTCGACGAGGGGAACGATCGCTGCGTCTCCCTGACCGATCCCGGAGGTCTCGACAATGATCAGATCGAACCCGGCGACGACACAGCAGGCGATGGCCTGGGGCAGGGCGGCACTGATTTCGCTGCCGGCGTCACGGGTGGCGAGCGAGCGCATATAGATGTTCGGGTGATGGATCGCATTCATCCGGATCCGGTCGCCGAGCAATGCCCCTCGCGACTTTCTACGCGTCGGGTCGATCGATACGACCGCAATGCGGATGTCATCACCGTGATCGATCCTGAAGCGCAACACGATTTCATCGGTGAGTGATGAT
>CAYYDO010000090.1:5457-8487 GCA_964470595.1 uncultured Burkholderiaceae bacterium
GTTCGCGCTGATCGCGCCTTCAGTACGGAATAGTCATCTGCAGTCAGCCACCCGTTTTCCGCCATGCTGATCAGGCGACCGAGTTGACGGGCATGCTGGGGCTGATAGCGGTCGGTGGATGTCAGTGCCTGGATTAGTGCCGCACCGTCGCTCGCCTGTGTAGGGCGGGAGCGGGCAATCATGTCGGACATCATGCCCTGCAGGCCGAGACGCTGACCGTCCTCGGGGCTGTAGATGCAGGTCACGCCGTAGTCCATGAGCTCGCGAATCTCGGCGGGCACGATGACACCGCCGCCACCGCCGAAAACCCTCACGCCCTCGGCGCCCTGGGCCCGGAGGGAGTCGACCATGAACTTGAAGAACTCCATGTGTCCGCCCTGATAGCTGGACACTGCGATTGCCTGCGCATCCTCCTGGAGTGCAGTGGTCACGATTTCCGAGACGGAGCGGTTGTGGCCCAGATGAATGACTTCGCATCCCTGGTCCTGCAGGATCCGGCGAACGATGCTGATGGATGCGTCGTGACCATCGAACAGCGAGGCTGCCGTGATGAACCGGGGAGGAATGTCACTGGGTGCCGTGTGCGGCAAACTCTTGATGATTGAATGATCGGTCATGCGTGGCCTGTCATGCGTTTCACAGCGGCTTGCCGGCGACGGTTCATCGGACACATCTCATTGTGGGACAGTAGCAGAACTTGATTCGGCGCAACCCTCAGGAAACCCCTGCATCGGGAATGCTGCGCTTCGTTCCGGAGCGGTCGATTGCGACATAGGTGAGCGTTGCGTCGGTTACCTTGACCATGATAGGGTTCTCTGGATTTCTTTCGGCCGTGACCTCTACTTCGACGGTGATCGAAGTCCTTCCGACATGAACCTGCCGCGCCCAGAAACTCAACAGATCGCCAACAAACACTGGCTGCTTGAACTGGAAGCTGTTGACCGACACGGTCGCGACACGACCGCGCGCGCGGCGAACCGCAATGATGCTGCCTGCAATGTCCACCTGGGCCATGACCCATCCACCGAAGATGTCGCCATTTGCATTGACATCCGCGGGCATGGGTACCACGCGAAGCGTAAGCTGACTGTCGGGGTGATGCATGCGCGGGTGCGGGTCGCTCGCTTGGGTCATGGCAGAGAGCATAGCCGCATGCGAGCCCCCGGGGGAGCGTGCCACTGTTATGGAGCAGCGCAGCAATGACTGTTTTGCAGGAATTTGATTTCGGGCTTCCCGACGAGCTTCAGGCGCTGCGTGCGGCGGTCCGTGATTTTGCGCTGCAGGAGATTGCACCGCTTGCCGATGAGCTGGATCGTACTGATCAGTTTCCCATGCATCTCTGGCGCAAGATGGGCGAGATGGGGCTTCTGGGTGTTACCGCTGCGGCGCAATACGGCGGCGCCGAAATGGGGTACTGGGCCCACATGATCGTGATGGAGGAAGTCTCGCGGGCATCCGCCTCGGTGGGGCTGTCTTATGGAGCGCACTCCAATCTGTGTGTGAACCAGATCATGCGCAATGGCAATGACGCCCAGCGCGCCCGCTATCTGCCCCGACTCATTTCGGGTGAGCACATCGGTGCACTGGCAATGAGTGAGCCGGATGCCGGCTCCGATGTCGTGAGCATGAAACTGCGGGCCGTCGACCGGGGCGACCGATTCGTGCTCAACGGCACCAAGATGTGGATCACCAACGGACCGGATGCCGATGTGCTGGTGGTCTATGCCAAGACCGAGCCGGATGCCGGCTCCAGGGGCATCACCGCATTCCTGATCGAAAAGAGCATGCCGGGATTTTCGGTGGCACAGAAACTCGACAAGCTGGGGATGCGTGGCTCCCACACGGGCGAACTGGTGTTCGATCAGGTGGAGGTCCCCAGGGAGAACATTCTTGGCGAACTCAACGGCGGAGTGAGGGTGCTGATGAGCGGGCTCGATTACGAGCGCGCAGTGCTTGCCGCAGGTCCCCTGGGGATCATGGCGGCATGCATGGACGTGGTGTTGCCCTATGTGCATGAGCGCCGTCAGTTCGGCCGCCCGATTGGCGAGTTTCAGCTGATCCAGGGCAAGATCGCCGACATGTACACCGCGCTGCAGGCATGCCGCGCATATTGCTATGCGGTGGGTCGGCGGCTTGATGAACTCGGGCCCGGGGAACACCGCAGCATCCGCAAGGACGCCGCCGGCGTGATTCTCTATGCCGCCGAAAGAGCCACATGGATGGCCGGCGAGAGCATCCAGATTCTCGGTGGCAACGGCTATGTCAACGATATTCCGACGGGTCGCTTCTGGCGCGATGCGAAGCTCTACGAAATCGGAGCCGGCACGAGCGAGATCCGCCGCATGCTGATCGGGCGGGAAATTTTTGACGAAACCGCCTAGGTCCCCCCTGTGACCCAACTGGAATCCCTGATCAATACCCGCTCATCTGCCTTCCAGAGCAATGCGGCGGCGATGCGGCAACTGGTGGACGACCTGCGTGCCCGGGTGTCCAAAGCCAGTCTGGGTGGCGGCGAAGAGGCGCGTGACAAGCATCGTGCACGCGGCAAACTGCTGCCCAGGGATCGGGTCGATTTGCTGCTCGACCCGGGAAGCCCCTTCCTGGAGATTGCGCCGCTGGCCGCATGCGGCGTGTATCGGGATGCCGATGGCAGTGATGCGGCTCCGGGCGCGGGCGTGATCGCCGGCATCGGTCGTGTCTCCGGTCAGTTGTGCATGGTGGTGTGCAATGACGCGACGGTAAAGGGCGGCACGTATTTCCCGCTGACGGTGAAGAAGCACCTGCGGGCACAGGAAATCGCCGAGCAGAATCATCTGCCGTGCATCTATCTCGTCGATTCCGGTGGCGCCAATTTGCCCAATCAGGACGAGGTCTTTCCCGATCGGGACCACTTCGGCAGGATCTTTTTCAATCAGGCCCGGATGTCCGCCATGGGCATCACCCAGATTGCAGTCGTCATGGGGTCATGCACAGCAGGTGGTGCCTATGTCCCCGCCATGAGCGATGAATCGATCATCGTCAAGGATCAGG
>CAYYDO010000091.1:0-6860 GCA_964470595.1 uncultured Burkholderiaceae bacterium
GCCGCGATCGTGACCGCTGCCGGTGTGGAGTGCCTCGCCCAGGAGGCGGCTGTGCCGGTCGCGGAGGGCAGCGCTTTGCTTGCCGCTTTCGAACGGCATCCCGAGGCTCTCCCGCAGACGGAGGTCGAGCAGCGATTCGATGATGCCCTTGCGCGTTTCGCGCTGAAACTCGCAATGCGGCGTCACTGTGGCGCGCTGGAGGTGGTGTATACGGCGAATGGTCCTGTCACCGCGCAAACCGGCAAGGACCTCACCCGGGTGAACACGATTGTCGGAACAGGTGGCGTGATCGCTCACAGTCGCAATCCCGCAGATCTTCTCGGTGCAGCGTTGTATGACGAGCAGAATCCCAACTTCCTGTGTCCACGAAGCCCGCGTCTGCTGATTGATTCACGTTATCTTCTCTACGCCTCAGGACTTCTGAGCCAGGTGGATCCGGAGTCTGCCTTCGCGCTTGCTCAGGGCCATCTGACCCCTGCTGAATCTGCCTCTATCTGACCATGACACCATGACAATACCGACCACGCCTCTCGATGACAGTCCCATTCCGCTCGATGTCTTTCGGGCCATGAGAGAGGCGAATCTCGCGCGATGGCCCACGGGTGCCGAGGTTGTTTTCGATGAGGCGCTGGCGTTTCATTCCGGCTTGCCGGCCTACAAGCGTCTGGGATCTGTCATGCGGCAGGCAGTGCGGGAGGACCGATGCCTGGTCCAGCCGCGAGGCGGGTTTGGTACCTTCGAGCAGCACAAGGCGCTCATGCAGGTCATTGACAAGGAGGGGCTGGCAGATATTGTCCCGACTACAACCGACAGCTATACGCGCAACGAGCAGTTTGATCTTGCCGAAAAGGGGATGCGTGAGTCTCAGCGCATGGGACGCTCCATGCTCAACGGATACCCGATCGTGAATTACGGGGTAAAGAAGTCGCGGGAGCTCATCGAGGCCATCGACAAGCCGGCGATCATGCTCACCGGGACGGCCATGCCGAAGCTGACGGGTGAAATCGGCTTTGCTGCGGGGTACACGGGATATCTGGGCTCTGGAATTGCCTACACGACCTCGTACATCAAGGAATTGTCGATCGAGGATGGAATCCGCAACTATCAGTATCTCGATCGTCTGGCCGCGATGTATCAGGATGCGGGTATCGAGTTGCATCGTCGTCAACCCGGCTTTCTCACCGGGACCAACATTCCCCCTTCGATCGCCATCATCATCGGAATTCTTGACCTGCTTCTTGCAGCGGGTCAGGGTGTGCGCAATTACGGGATCGAGATGGGCGAAACCATGCATCTCGTCCAGGATGCAGCGGCTGTTCGCGCATGTCGCGAACTGTGTCAGGAGTATCTCCAGATCAAGGGCTATCACGATGTGTTCACTCCCGTCACCCTGCTGCACTGGATGGGTGCCTGGCCTCAGGACGAAGCTCAGGCGGCCGCCCTCGTGTCATACGGGGGCACACTGGCGCGTGTCTCAGGCGCCACCTCGGTGACCACCAAGACCCTGCACGAAGCATTCGGCATCCCCACGCCCGAAGCCAATGCACAAGGCTTGAGGATGACCCGTATGGCCATCTATCTGGCGCGTGGTATCCGTCTCGATTCGATGAAGGAGTTCCAGGAGGAGGTCGAACTCATCAAGCGGGAGGTTCGTCCGATTGTCGACAAGGTCCTCGAGATGGGGGACGGTGATGTCGCAAGGGGTGTCGCTCGTGCCTTCGAAGCGGGGGTACTCGACGTACCCTGGTCACCGAATCGATGGGTCAAGAGCCGGATCATGCCGGCGCGCGATGTGGATGGCTGCCTGCGCATCTTTGATCCGGGTGCCATGCCATTTCCGAAAGATGTGATGGAGATTCACAGGGAGCGTCTGCAGCTGCGTGCCGATCGGGAGGGCGTCGCCTACGATGTGAACCTCGCGATCACCAGTGTGTACGAGATGTCCGAGACCACCGCGGCACTCATGCCGGATGACTGGGCGGTGAAGGCGTTTGCCGGCTAGGGGTTCTGAAGCCGGCTTCCCACCACCAGAGCCCACACAATCAGGCATTGGACGAGGGCGAGTCCGACTGCCGCACTACCGGCATCCTTGGCGAATTTTGACAGTTCGTGCGTATCCCGCGAGATACGGTCGACCGCTTTCTCTATTCCTGTGTTGAGGAGTTCCGTAATCAGAACGATGAAGGCACTCGTTATGAGCACGGCCGTCTCGAGGGGTGATCTGCCGATCCAGAACGCTGCCGGAATCATGACCATCAACAGGATCACCTCTATCCGGAACGCCTCCTCGGATCGCCATGTCGCGCATAGCCCGGCCAGGGAGTGACGGCTTGCCGCCACGACGCGGCGCTGGAGAAGGGATTTCATCGGCTGGTTGCGGGGTGTTCCCCGGATTTTAGGATCAATTTCGCCAGCAGCAGGGTGAGCGCCGCCGATACCCAGGCTGACCACAGTACATGCGACAGGAAATGTGCGCCTTGAGCGACACGGGTAAGCCCCATGACGAGGCCCGAGATGAGTCCGGCCACGGCAACGAAACGGGCTAACGAAGAGGAGAACCCAGCGATCGCCACAGCCCAGGCAAACAGATAGAAACCACCCGAGGCATGTCCTGCGGGGAAGCACTGTCCGTGACCGTCGTGCTGAAACAGGGCCGCAATGACCGTCTGTGTCGGCTCGGGACCAATCAGAAATAGAGCGATTGCCAGCATCAGGATCTTCATTCCCCGGTAGAGGTACAGGTCAATCAACCGATCATGATTTCCCACAAAAACGCCCCGGGTGATATCGAAGAAGGTGTCGCTGATGAGCAGATCAAGGCGACCATTACCGAACGCCGCCGTGATGAGGGCGGCTGATGCAATCAGTGTGGAAAGCGCGAATCTAGCGGCCGACACGGCAGGCTCCGAATATGTCCATCTTGGAACGATAGGCCTTGCTGCTTACATTGAACAAACCGAGCAGGCTGTGGGCCAGCACATCGTGGTGGGTGGGTTTCATGGCGTTCCTGGCAAGGCAGGCACCATCAATGCCGAGACTTGTCCGCGTGGACTCCGGCATCCAGACGAAGAACGGCACGCGCAGCTGCTCCTCCGGAGCAATCAGATAGGGGATCCCGTGCAGGTACACACCCTTTTCCCCGAGTGACTCGCCGTGATCGGAGACATAAATCAGTGCAACACGCCGCTCTCTCAGTTGTTTCAGTCGATCAATGATCTCCCCCAGAAGATGGTCCGTGTAGAGCGTGGCGTTGTCATACGCGTTGATGATCGACTCCTGTGAGCAGGCTGCGAGGTCGTTGTTGGTGCACGTTGGCCTGAAGCGCTCAAAGCTCCCCGGGTAGCGTCGGTAGTAGGCGGGACCGTGGTTGCCGAGCGTATGAAGGAGAATCAGTTCATCACCTCCGTCTTTTTGAAGCACTTTGGACATCGCATCGACGAGTTTTCCGTCCGGTATGGGGCCATCCTTGTCGTGGGCCAGCAAGTCGCTGGTCATAAAACTGGGAATGTTGTCGCATACGCCTTTGCAGCCTGACTGGTTATCGATCCAGGTCGATCGAACACCAAGCCTCGACAGAAATTCGGGAATCGACTCTGTTCGACGAATCTTTCGCTCATCGTAGTTTCCCCGACCGAAGATCGAGAACATGCATGGCACGGATACGGCCGTGTTTGTGCCGCAGGCGGTGGCGTAAGGGAAGTTGAATGCATCACCCGCCGGAAGGGATGCGAGCCGCGGGGTGGTTTGTCGTTCATAACCCGATAGCCCCCAACTGGCAGCCCGGACGCTCTCTCCGACCACCACCACGATGGTCATGGCTGGTCGAGTATCCGTTACGGCGGTTCGGATTGCCTCCGAATCCAGGCGATCCTTGTTTTTCGGGTCGACTCGCTCTGCCTGGCTGGCCAGACGTGCGAGCGATACCAGCGGGCTTGCCGGCAGCACCTGATGCCGAAAGCTCTTCTGGTTTCGGGTAGCAGAACTGAAACTCTTGAAACTCACTGCGATGCATGTGGTCACGAGCGCCAGGCAGATGCCAATCGTGAGGAGCTTCGCCCCGAGTTCCTTGTGGAGCGGTGCCTTGGCAAGAGGGAAAAAAGCGACCGCCGCCAATGGCAGCGCCGAGCGCCACGCGACATCCCAGAGCATCCCCGCAGTGATCAGTTCCCCCGCCTCGGCCGGATTCGTCGCGAGGATATTGTGGAGCATGGTGGTGTCATAGAGCACCCCGTAGCGATCGCCGAAGAAATTCGCCGAGGCAGTGATCAGTATCAGCAGGACAGCAACGGGTTTGGTGAGCCGCCCCCACAGCAGGCAACTGATCAGCGCTGCCTGGAATGCGGTAATCGCACATGCGGCGGACCAGAATACGGCCCAGCGTTGCGGGGCGTGCACCAGGCTCTGGGTCTTGAGAATCGACTCCCAGAGCGGATCGTTGAACATCAGTGAGAAATACAGGGCGAGCAGAACAGCCAGCCACTCGCCCCGGAGTGTCCCGGAGCGCAGGAATTTTGATCTGCGTGACGTCATCACTGCGGACCCTAACGATGGATGCTTAAGTGAGCATTAAGGACCCCGGCCTTACGAATGAAATCCCGCTTGGCGAACAGGTTATGTTTTTTCAGAGACCCTGATACTGTCTAGGTCTGATTGCCGCACTGGCGCGTCATGCGCTGGTTCGGGCGGTGCAGTGTTTTCGCGGAGGTGTGGTGAGGTCGTTCCTGCAGTCGTCGCTGCTGATATTGCCCATGATCATGCTCTGGGCCAGCGGCGCTCATCCGGTCGCGGTTGCGACCGGAGCTGGTCTCGCAATGGGCATTGCCCTGCGCGCCGGCTTGCGCGGCCAGGATCCGATTCTTCCATGGGCGATCGCCCTGGTACTGCTGCTGTCGCTTGCCGCTCTCGCGGCCAATTCGGGAGTCGAGCGTCTGTTCATTCAGGGATTCGCCAGCGGGTCGATTGGTGCGGTGATGCTGATCGGAGCCTTGGCGGGCAGACCCTGGACGGCAGCGTCGAGTGCTGCCGAATGGCAGGGTATGGTCGACGACCCGATCTTCATGCGAATCAACCAGGCCATTTCCGGGCTCTGGGGGCTGGCGCTGCTGATGCTGGGGACCGCTTTTTTCCTGCGCGCCGGGCCATTGATCACATGGGCCCCCATGCTGGTGCTCATGACCGTGTCGGTTTTCCTTCCGGGCTGGTGGACCCGACGGGCGCTGGCCAGGCGGATTGCCGAGGCCGATCCCTACCCATGGGTTTCACCGGTTTCGCCGGTTGTCGCCAGACCTGTCGATGTGGATGTGGCCGTCGTCGGTGCAGGCATAGGCGGACTCACGGCGGCGGGGCTCCTCGCGCGACGCGGCCTTCGCGTTGCGGTATTCGAGCAACACGACAAGCCCGGCGGCTTTTGTCACAGCTGGGAGGCTCTTGCACTGTGTGATGACCGCATGGAGACATTCCGCTTCGATGGGGGGGTTCACGATATCTCCGGGTGGCATCCTCGCGGGGCATCCCGCACACTCTTCGAGCGTCTGCAACTCGAGAACGCACTGGAATGGCGTCCAATGCGTCATCGCTTCGCGGACTCCCACGGATGCTGGGATGCCGGTGATTCGTGGGGTGCGTATACACGCGGTCTATGCAGCCGGTTTGCCGGCCACACCAGAGGCATATCGGCCCTGATGGACGACATTCTTGCGCTCCATCAGTCCATGTATGCGACAGCCGATCTTCGGGGCGGATTCCCCGGGCAGCCGACGCGTGTCGACGCGTTGATGACCTATGCCCGGAACCACCCGCTGGCAGTGCGGTGGATGGATCAACCCTTTGTCAGGTTGCTGCAGCACCATCGCATCCCGGTGGATGCATATGGGTCCATCATGTGTCTGTCGGTGTACCTGACGCATCGTGCCGAGACATTGCGCGTGCGGGACTTCATTCCCATTTTTGGCTATTTCATCCATGGCGGTGTCTATCCTGTTGGCGGGTCAGGGGCGCTCAGCAAGGTGATTGCTGACGCGATCGAAATGGACGGCGGCGAGATACACCTTGGCTGTCCGGTGGCAGCGATCGAGATGGCTGATCAGCCGGTATGTGTCACGGGACTTCGACTTGCAGACGGCCGCCGCGTCTCCGCATCGGCTGTCGTGTTGAACGGTGATGCGATTTCTGCAGTACGGACCCTGTTGCCCAAGGACCCGCATATTCAGGCACTGTTTGAGCCATGGAACGGGTTGAGCCCCGCAACATCAATGTTTTCCGTGCATCTTGGCATTCGCGGACCGCTCCCCCGGATGCCGGCGATTACTCATCTGGAGGGCCCCTCCTTGTCGCTGGAGATCGTCATTCCCTCCCTGGTCGATCCCACAGCGGCGCCCGCCGGGTATCACACCGTGGAATTGATGTGCCTGGTACCTCCCGAGGCCGCGCGTGAGTGGTTCGAGCAGCCCGAATCCACCGACCCGATCGCCCAGCGACAATCATCGGCGTATCGGGATCGCAAGCGCCTGCTGGCCGATCGAATGATTTCCGAGGCGTCTGCGCTGATTCCTGATCTGTCGGGGCGAATCGTGCTTCGTTACGAGGCAAGCCCTCTGACCTACCGGCGTTATGGATTCTCCACGCTTGGGGCGGTATACGGGCTTGCGGGCCCACTCGGGCAGTTGTCGCGACGCAGCCCTGTGCGCGGGCTCGTTCTGGCCGGAGCCATGACACGTGGACCCGGTGTCGAGGCAGCGATCCTCTCCGGGGCAGACGCAGCCGATGCGCTTGTCCCCGGGCTACTGGTCTCCTGAAGGACCCGAGATACCGTCTGATCCGTTTTCTCTGGTGCGCGAATCCGGATGCGATCAGCGAAAGCG